>JBGPVO010000120.1:0-5487 GCA_041491705.1 Verrucomicrobiia bacterium | reverse complement strand
TACGGCAGGAAATTGCACAGCACTTTTGCATTCTGCGGAAACGTCCTGGAAATGCGCTCGCCCAGTTCGGGGATCAGGCTCTTCGGCTCGGGAGCTATCCAATCGAGGATGTGATATTGGAAATTCTCCAGTGCGACTGTCTCCTTCACCGCGTCGCGGGCGAGCCAGGCTGCGAGCACCACGGCAATAATCCCGCCCAGCACTCGCCGCCGGAGGAGCGCGTCCAGGCCCACGCCTCCCATCATCGCCACCGGCGCGATGAAATAAAAACCCCAATAATCATGCGGCACCTTGTGGCGGACTCCCACGATGAACACCGCCGCCGTCAAAAACAGGCCCCCGGCTGCCACATTCAGGCCGCGTAACCCGGCTTGGCGCGTCGCGTAAATGAGCCCGATCAGCGCCAACACCCATGCGGCCGGTGGCACCTTCACGAGTAACGCGCTCAGCTTCTCCAGGTACCGATGCCCGGACGAAATCTGTTCAGGCTGGCGCGTTGTCGCCTGGAAAAAATCCTGCCATCCGTCCGCGCGCACCGCTCGGATTTGCGCGAGAAACAACAGGGCGGCCACCGCGACCGTCGCCAGCACGGCGATAGCAGCGACATGCCGGCGGCGCGCCAGAAGATAGCCCGCCAAAATTACCGAAAAAATGTACACCGACCACGCCGTCCACAAACCGAGAAACAAACAGGCGAACATGCCCGCGGCCCAGCGCGGGCGTCCGCTCAGCTCCCAGTGTTGGAGCGCCCAGACGACCGCCAACATCCACATCAACGCGCATGGCTCGTGGTTGATCATCCGCCCGTAGTACAGTTCCATCGGGAGCAACAGCCAAACAAGGGCGCTCAGCGTTGCCGTGCGCGCGCCCGCCCAGCGGCGCACCACAAGCCACAACAACATGGTGCTCACCAGTGAGCAGACAATCGGAACCAGCCGCGCGGCCCATTCGTGCTCGCCGCACAAGGCGAACATCGCCGTCACCGCCAGAGGAAGCGCGGGCGGATGATGCACGTAGTAGCCTTCGGCAGGGATTGGCAGCGGGCCGTAATACAAACTGGCAGGTACGCCCCACGTCGTAGTCAGGCCAGCGCGAAGGTTGTTGCGCGCTGCCTGCGCCCACACCGCGCTATTCCAGTCGTGATGACCGGTCCATGGGCGGTTGATGTTGATCGAGAGAATGACCGCTTGCGCCACCAGCAGCGCCGGCAGCAACGCATTCCAGAACCGGGAGCTAGGCGGGTTTTTCAAACTTCTTCGGCGCGCTGAGTTTGATCAGGTTCAATTGCTTCGCGCACAGATCCAGCAACGCCGTCGCCAACCGCACGCTGCGGCGCGCGCGCAGATGGAGGTAGCCGGCCCACATGCAAATCAGCACCAACGGTAACACGGTCAGTCCCCATAACGCCCAGAGAGACACTTGCGAGGACGGCAAGGCCAGCGCCCACCACACTCGCGCCGCCAGACACATGCCCACCGTTACCGCGAAGAAGGAAATCTTCCCGAGCAACGTCCAGCCCCCTTCCAGGCGCGCCCGCAGCAGTCGTTTCTCGCCGCCGTGGTTCTCCGCGACCGTCTTCACCTGCACCTTGGCAAAGCGGTCGCCGTAAATCGTCACATCGAACTCATCCCACCCGCTGTCGGAACGCGACTGCCACTGGTCTCGGTCGAGCGATTCCAGCAGCACCTCCAGAAACGTGAAGCGCTCGATGCTCTTCTCATTCCAATAATTGAGCGTATGCATGGAACCCAGTCCTTCATACCCCGCCGCCAGCGCGCGCACCGTCTGGTACGCACTCCGCGGCGTCTCGGAGCGGCGCAACCGCCGCGCGTACTTCGGCCACCCGCGCACGATCGGCTGCAACAGGTACAGCATCGCCACCAGCGGGCGCGACCACCACCGCATCTGCCACGGCGGCAACTCCACGCGCACCGCCGCAGCCGTCACCATCGCCAGGCTCGCGAAGATCGTCAGCGCGGGCAACGGCCACAACGCGGGCCAAACCGTCGCGAGCATGACGGCCGACGCCGTAACGACGACATGCCATTCCAGGCTCGTCAACACCGCCAGCAATCCGCTCGGCTCGGGCGTGTACAGCGTCTGGAACAGCGCGCTGCCAAACGTGCCGTGGTAAATGACAAACTTTCCAAAAAACCCGGCGATTTTTGACGGACTGTAGATGCGCCCGCGCCAGCGCATGCCGCCAAGGCTGTTGAAATACTCGGGGTGCTTGCGGCGCAACAGCGACTCGGCGACGCCGTAACCGCGCTGATGTTTGAGGTAGGCCTGCATGGTGTTGCGCCGGTAGTGCCACACAAAGCCGGAATGCGAGAACGCGATCTTGCGTCCGCGCTGCAGCAGCCGCCAGCAAACATCCACGTCGTCACCCGCCGCGCGGAACTGCGGGTCGAACCCATGGATTTCGTCGAGTGCCCACTTCCAAAACGCCATGTTGCAGCCGGGGATGTGTTCGGCGTTGCGGTCGTCGAGCATCACGTGCGCCGGGCCGCCCGGCGAAACGGCCACGCAGCCCGCGACGGGACTGTCCTCGGGAGGCGGAAAATTGTGTCCGCCGATGGCGCACGCGTCGGTCTTGAGCAGGTCCCCCACGACGTAGTACAGCCAATCCTCGTCCGCGCGGCAATCGCTGTCGGGGAACGCGACGATCTCGCCCGTGGCCGCCTGGATGCCCGCGTTGCGCGCGGCGCTCAAGCCGAGGTTCTGCTGGTGGATCGCGCGCACCGTCGGATAATGCGCCACCACCCGCGCCGTGTCGTCCGTCGAACCGTCATCCACCAGAACGATCTCGTAGTTTGGATAGTTGAGGTGCGTCAGCGAATCGAGGCACGCGGGCAACGTCCGCCCGCCGTTATAGCTGGCCACGACGACGCTCACTTTCGGGTAGTGCGGTAGGGAGAAGTACGGGGCGCGCTTGTACTGCTCGGCGACCGCGTGAAACGATTGCCGCGGCTTGCGGTCGCGCGTGGTCAGCCCGAAAAACCAGTTCTCAATCTGATGCCCGCCCGTATGCCAGTCGTCCGTGAACGCGAAAATGAATGTGCCGGCCAGTCCCTCGCGAAACGCCACCTCGATGTGGCCGCTCAGGATCTGCGCCTTGGCGTCCTCGCCTTCGCGCATCGAGTCGATGCCAAACTCGGCCAGCACCAGCGGCTTGTCGCCCGCAATGTTCTGCAAGCGGTCGAGGTAATTGGCAAACGGGCGCGGTTCGTGCAGATACACGTTGAAGCTGACGAAATCGAGGCTCGACGGTTGCAGGAACTCGGTCGTGGGAAAATTGACAAAGGTGACCAGCCGTTGCGGATCGACTTCCTTCACGATCGCGGCGAGTTCGTCGATGAACCGGGCAATGCGTTTTGCCCCGTACCAGCGGGCGATGTCCGGCGGGATTTCGTTCGCCAGTGTGAGCGCGAACACCGCAGGATGACCCGCCAGCGCCTCGGCGGCCTGCCGGGTCGCGCGCCGCGCGTATTGGATGGTCTCAACATCATCGAGGAAGCACGTGTGCTTGGGCCAGTAGTAATCCACCAGCACTTTCAACCCGTGCTGCTGCGCGAGGTCAAGGAACCAGCGCGGCGGGACGTGATACACGCGCAGGCAATTCGCGTGGAGCTGTTTCATCAGCTCGAAATCGCGCTCGACCTGGTCAGGCTTCGGGAACGTGCCGCCGCTCTCGTCGGCCCTGAACGGCCCGTAGGTCACGCCGCGCGGGTGAAACTTCTGCGCGCCGACGCGAAAGAACTTGCCCTCGGTCACCACCCGCTCCGCCGGCGTGGTCGTGCGCGGCGACTTGTCGGCCGCCGCCTCGGGCTTCTTCGTCCGCTCAACTTGCCCCGAATCCTTCGGGGCCGGCTTGGGCGGTGGAGACACGATTAATTGGGGAATTGGCACCAGTTCCTCATGGTCGAGGATGCTTCCCCGACTTGGGCTGACCAAGCTTCTAGCAAATAATCGGCTCATCGTCAATCCAACCTCACCCTGTCCCAGATTGACGCCCAAATCGCAGAATTATTCAAAAACTGGAGGATTCGGCAGTTTCTGCGGCTTGCAGGCCCAGGTCGCGTTACGGCGCCGTCCGGACTCGGTAGAACTGCAATAGGGCGTTTGTGACCCCTCCGACGCCGAGTCAGTTGGTTGCCCACTCGCCGCCGCTCATCACGGCGATATTCGAACTGATCGCCATGTCATTGCACAGGGCAACACCGATTGTTGGTCCTACGTCTCGCGAAGAACCTCGTCGCCCTTTCCAGGCAATTGACCATGCCTCTCGTCGCGACTGCTTTCGCCTGAAACTGCTTAATGGCTCCCTCTTTCATCTGGCCGCAGTACTCAATTGCCATCCGACAGGCCGCCAAGCGTTGCCGAAGATTGGGAATCTGGGGGGCGATGTCAGGATGCCTATCCACGAGTGCTTCAAGGTGGTTCAAGGCACGGGGATCAGCAGCGTTCGCACTCATTGCCGACATGTAACAGAACGCGGCTCCCGCAAATCGGCCCTGTCCTTCCAATGAAATCCCCAGATTCTTGTATGCATTGGGACGATTTGAGTCGATTTGGATGGCCGATCGACAGAATCGCGCAGCCTCGGCAAATCGGCCGTCGTGATTCAGGCAATAGGCCAAATTATTGTTGATGATATACCTGGTCTCAGCATCAATGGGGTCAAGTGCGAGGGCTTCCGAGTAACACTTGATGGCCATCTGGCAGTCGCGGATTTGCTCCATTGAGCGCCCCATGGCCAGGTAGCAGGCGGCCTTCTTTTCAGCCGTTTTTGCCGTGTCGGCGAGCCGCTTGGCATAATCGAAAGCAACCCCTTGGCGACCCGTGCGACTATAGAGGTTTACCAGATCCCAAAGCACCTGTTCTTCGGCCCGTTCCCGATTCTCCAATTGCCTGAGAAGTATTTGTTCAGACTGGTCCGCAGGCAGGGCTACACCTGCTGGAACTTCAAAAACCGTGCATTCAAACGACCATCGATCCGTCATGAGATCCTCCATTCGCCTGGGCAGCCAACATCTGCATCCTCGAACCCAGCCGCCAGCTAGGCACAACACTTCCGCCGTACGATCTGGTTTCGCCACCATCGATTGCCCAGCACCCACATCGTTGGGCAAATCATACCTCGCTGACTCGCCCAGCTTGCGCCGTGCCAGGAACAATTTTCGGCAGGACTGCAAGATTTCTTCGAGAATTCGCTATGCGGATACGATCAACACTGGAGCGAATGGAAAAAGATTTGCCAGCATGGAAAAACGCCTTACCACGCGGAAGCTAGCTTCCCTGTTCGGCTTTCTTGGCGGCTTGGGCTTCGGCGACGACTTTCAGAGCGACGTTTGAGGGAACCTGCTCGTAATGCGAGAAATCCATCTCAAACGAGGCCCGGCCGCCGGTCATCGAGCGCAGTTCGCTGGAATACTTGAACAACTCGGCCTGCGGCACTTGCGCCTTGATGGCTTGCAGGCCGTCGGC
>JBGPVO010000119.1:0-5501 GCA_041491705.1 Verrucomicrobiia bacterium | reverse complement strand
TGGTGGCGTGGGGCCGTCGGGCTTCGGTGGTCCTCCGAATCTACCCCGGCCGCGTGACGCTGGAGCGCGGTCTTCTTTCCAAGAGCTATCGTGAGTTCGTCGCTCGCGACATCCGCTCCATCGAAATCGACCAGGGTTTTCTCGCCAGAATGGTCGGGATCGGCGATCTGACCATTTCCACCGCGGCGACGGTGGATGCGGACGAGGAGATCGAAGGCATCCCCAATCCGAAAGCGATTCGCGACCTGATCCTCGCGCAGCGACAGGGTCAGTAGCTTGCCGACATCACGCCGGCACAGCGACGGCGCGGCCTTGCCGTGCGGACTCCAACAGCGCCTCGATGGTGCGCATGTTGCCGCGCGAATCGCGCTCGGCGTCGATGTCCGGCGGAAACTGCGGCGCGCGATTCTCTCGCACGCACTGACAGAAATGTTTCAGTTCGAGGGCGAACGGTGCGAGGAGATGTTCCGGAGCGTCGGGGGACTCGATGCGGATGACCTCTGTCTTGCCATCTCGCGTGAGGTACAGCTCGGCAGGTCGTGTCTGTGGCACCCACGGATGCGGAATCAGCAGTTTGCCGTTTG
Organism: Verrucomicrobiia bacterium; assembly: GCA_041491705.1. GTDB lineage: Bacteria > Verrucomicrobiota > Verrucomicrobiia > Palsa-1439 > Palsa-1439 > Palsa-1439. The sequence continues at coordinate 4,917 of JBGPVO010000119.1, read as the reverse complement.
TCCCGATGATTTCCGCGGGATACGACAGTTCAGCCTCCATGCTGCACACAAAGTGGCCGGTGACACCTCGATCGAATTGAAGGCTTCCGCTCAACGTCAGGTCCACGCCGGTCTCCTCGTCGAAATGAGCGTTGGCCTCGACGCGCTTCGGCTCCGCGTCGGCAAAAAAACGGGCCAGGTTCACACAATAACAACCGGTGTCCATCAACGCGCCGCCACCGGCATCGCGCCACCAGCGCGGGTTATCGCGATCGCGCCCTCGGACTGTTCGATGGGAGCGGATATACAGGACGCGGCCGATCTCGCCCGAGGTGACGACGCGCTTGGCCTCGGCCATCTGCGGGTGGAAGCGGTGCATGAACCCTTCCATGAGCCAGCGCTTGTTGGTGTGCGCGGCGGCGAACATCCGCTCGACCTCGTCACTGGAGCAAGCCAGTGGTTTCTCGCAGAGGACGTGTTTGCCCGCTTCCAAGGCGCGCACCGTCCATTCACAGTGCAGACCATTGTGCAGCGCGTTGATGATGATCTCCACATTGGGATCACCGACCAGCGACTCATAACTCGAATGCGCGCGGGGAACGCCGTGTTTGACGCCGGCGGCCTTGGCGCGTTCGATGTCACGGCTGGCGACGCCCACCAGTGACGCGCCATCGATGAGGCGGAACGCATCCGCGAACTTGCCGAGCATCCAGCCCGTGCCCAGAATCCCGCAGCGCAGCTTCTTCCCTTCACGCATAGACGCAAGCGTAATGTCAGCCGTTTGCTTGTAAAGGAGATTGTTTTGACTTCGCACGCGCCCAGTTGTTAGGCTGCCGCGGCAATGACGCAAGGGGTGAAATGGCTGTACGTGCTGACGTTGGCGGTATGGATTGGCAGCATCGTGTTTTTCAGCTTTGCGGTGGCGCCGACGGTGTTCAAGACGCTGAAACCGGAAGACGCCGCGGCGCTGATTCGACGGATCTTTTCCAAGTACTACGTGATCGGAATCGGGTGCGCGGCCGTCGGGATTGTGTGTATCGGGTTGATGTTGGCCGATCACTCGTTCAGCAAGTGGCCGGCCATCCTGAGTCTGCTGCTGCTGGCGGGCATGGGGGCGACGGATGTCTGGCTGCGGCAGGGCGTCATGCCGCACATGAACGATCTGCGCGACCGTCGGGCGGCGGTGGAGTCTTCGGGGAGCCCGCCCCATGAGGAATTGGACAGGGAATGGAAGGCGCTCCACCGGCTCAGCGTGCAGATGAACGGCGTTGTGTTGCTGTGCGGGCTGGTGTTGGTTTTTCTGATGGTGTACGCTCGGGTCGTCTGAACGAAACTCTCGCGTGAAGGAATCCGTAGTGAACGAACCAATTGTCGCGACGGCGCGACGTGTTAAACCGTTTTTGCCGGCGCGGGCCAGGGTGCTGCTTCCCCTGCTGGCGGCCGTCTTGGTGTCCTGCGGGCGCGCGCCTGCGGAACGCGAGACACGGTACTTGCCGCAGCCGCAACCGAGGGGCGGTGTGGCAGCGACCGTGGACATCACCCCGCCGCCGGGCAATGCCGGCCGAAAAATACTGGCGGGCCTCAAGCGCGAGGGGCGAATCGTGGCGCGCGGCGAGGCCATCGTGCCCAATGCCGGCAGCGTGCAGGTGATTATCCAGGCGATGGACGCCACGCGGTTGGTACCGGACGGTGAATACGAACTCTGGCTCACGATCAACTCTGACGCGCTGGAGTCGTGCTACCCAAGCTACGGGGATTTGTTCGTGCGCGAGAAGTGGAGCCTGCAGAGGATGGCGCGCACCCGGGCACTGTCGGATGCATCGGTGTGGAAAGAGCGCAAGCTTTCCAAGCGCGAGAACCTGATCACGATTCATTATCACCGCTACGACGAGGACTACGACAACGTCGGCATCTGGACATGGGACGCCTATTTCAAGCGCACACCCGAACAGAACGAGATTTTCGAGGTCGGTCGAGACAACTACGGTCCGATCCTCCAGCTGGATCGCGCCGATTACGGCCAGAAGGGCGAGTCGGACAAGATTGGCTTGTTGGTGCGGCTGGCAGGCGATTGGAACCGCAAGGACGGGGAGGACGAATTTTGGAGGCCGGACATGGGCAAAGAAATCTATCTGATTGGTGGCAAGAACCGCGTATGGACAAAGCGACCCGCCACGGGACCGCAGGTGGTGGGCGCGTACATTGACACGCCGACTCGGCTCGTCATCCAGATGTCGCGCGCCGTGAAGCCCGATGAAACGGCAGCGAACCGGATCACGATCACCGACAATCAAAAGAACAAGCAGACTCCCCTCTCGGCCCGGCTTCTCTTCAAGGATGCAAAACTGACTTCCAACGAAATCGAGCTGAAGCTCGGCGCGCCACTCGACGTTGCAGGCCGCACCTACGAAGTCAGCGTGAAAGATTTCGGCGGCGCGGCGCGGGCCCTGCCCCGGGGCGTCTTGGATGATGCGAGTATGTTTTGCGACAGCACCGCGGTGTTCGGCGCCACGTACACTCCCATCGCGACGACGTTTCGGGTCTTCGCTCCAACGGCGCGCGCGGTGCAAGTGGTGATCTACGATCAAGCGACGGGCGACAAGGGGCGTATGTCCCACGATCTGCAAGCGGTCGGCCACGGCATCTGGGAAGGAAAGGTCACGGGCGACCTCGATGGCAGCTTCTATATGTTCAAGCTCGATGACGATGACCGCGAGACCCTCGACATCTATTGCATCAATGCCGTCCACAGCAGCCAGCGCGCGCGCATCACGGACCTGTCGAAAACCAACCCGTCGACCTGGGATACGGCGAAGTCCGGGCCGCCGCTCGTGTCGCCCGTAGACATGGTGGTGTACGAAATGCACGTGCGCGATTTCACCATCGCGCCGAATTCGGGCGTCGAACACAAGGGGAAATATCTGGGCTTCGCGCAGCCGGGCGCCCATTTACCCGATGATCCCGCGATCAAGACCGGACTGGATAATCTCTCCGAGTTGGGCATCACACATGTGCAGTTGATGCCGATCCAGGACTTCGACAACGACGAGTCGAGCACGAACTATAATTGGGGTTACGTCACCACCGCCTACAACTCGCCGGAAGGCTGGTTCGCGACCGACATCAACAACGACAGCCGCATCCGCGAGTTCAAACAACTCGTCGCGGCGCTGCACCAGCGCGGCATCGGCGTCATCATGGACGTCGTCTACAACCACACGTCGAACAACGCGCCCTTCAACGCGCTCGTCCCGCGCTACTACTTCCGCTTCCTGCCCGATGGCAGCTTCTCCAACGGCTCGGGGTGCGGCAACGATTTCCGCAGCGAGTCCCCGATGGGCCGCAAGTTCATTATCGATTCGCTCAAATACTGGGTGCAGGAATACGGCATCGACGGGTTCCGCTTCGATCTCATGGCGCTGATCGACCTCGACACGATGAAGGACGTCGAGCGCGAACTGCGCGCGATCAATCCGAACATCGTCCTCTACGGCGAACCGTGGGGCGGCGGCGGCAAGCAGGCGCCCGTCAAGCCCACCAACAAGCAGACCATCCGCGGCACGCATCTCGGCGCGTTCAACGACAACATCCGCAACGCGCTCATCGGCTCGCCGTTCGACAAGGCCCAGGGCGGTTTCATCCAGGACGGCTCGAAGATCGACAACGTGAAGCATGGCATCGAGGGAAGCTGGCGCGATTGGGCGCCCACGCCCGCGCAAGCCATCAATTTCCTGAGCTGCCACGACAACTGGGTCGTTTGGGACAAACTCAAGCTCTCCAAGCCGGGCGCCTCGGACAAGGACCTGATCGAGATGATGAAGCTCGGCTACCTCCTGCTTTTCACGTCGCAGGGCGTGCCGTTCCTCCAGGGCGGCGAGGAATTTGCCCGCACCAAGCACGCTAACGGGAACAGCTACAACGCGCCCGACAAGATCAACGAAGTCGATTGGTCGCTGAAGAAGAAGAACTACGATCTGTTCACGTACACGCGCGACCTCATTGCGCTGCGCAAGGCGCATCCGGTATTTCGCCTTCGCGCCCGGGAACAGATCGCCGCATGGCTGAAGTTCCACGACCAGCCCGCCGCGGCAAGCGAGCCCACCGCGGCCGCAGAGCCCGATCCCGGCGCGATCATGTTCACCATCGACCCCGAACTGATCGAGGGCGAAACGTGGAAACACGTCTGCGTCGTCGCCAACAGCTCCGACACCCTGAGTTCCGACTTCGCGTTGCCCGCCGGGCCGTGGCACGTCGCCTTCGACTACAACGGCGCCGTCACCGACGAACGCGTCATCGAAGGCACCGTCCGCGTTCGCTACAAATCCGGCGTGATTTTGTACCAGCAATAGCTGTAGCACGCTCGGTGACTGCCGTAAGCCATTGGTAGGGACGGCTCGCCGAGCCGTCCGTCTCGCCATCGTCGCCCCGCTCGCCACCACCCGGATTTGGCTTCGTTTCGCAAAATCGCTGTTGATTCGCAGTGACTCGCCATCATGCCCAGCGCCTCCCGGTGCCGTCCCCAAAAGACAGCGGCGGTCGGCACCTGCCCTGCTTGCCCTGAGCGATGTCGAAGGGAGTCCGGAGAACTCATCGCCGGTTGCGTCTTTATGCACCGCACTGTCTTTCCCAATCCTCATTGTCGCCCGCCGATCAACGGTATGGTGATACACGACACGCCGGTAACTCTCGAAGTTTTACGCTCTATCACTTATTCTTATGCCGCTAGGCCATTCGCCTTCTCACGAGTAATGGCAAACGGCGTTGGTGCAGTGCAAGCAGTGGCGTACAGCACCGATGAAATAAGGGCGAAGTCGGGCCTCAAGTAGCGCCCTGATTCAGTCACTTAACTCAGCAGATCGTCCACCTCTTTACACGTGGAAAAACTTCTGCCATACGGCGGCGCATGATTCTTTCAATGAAGCGGCCGCGGATGCCGTG
>JBGPVO010000118.1:0-5522 GCA_041491705.1 Verrucomicrobiia bacterium | reverse complement strand
TGTCCCTTCATCCCGCAACGCGAGATGGAAATCAAAATGGACAACATCCCCGAGCCAATGCTCGATTTGGTGTACGAAGACGAATGGACGCCATTGGAGGGCGAGTCTCCCGCCGAGCCGCTTCCCCTGCCCCGCACCTGGGGCCGCTCCACCAGCCGCACGTCGAAGTTCCGGTAAGCGGCCATGGCGATTTTCACCTTGCCATCCGCCAACAACGGCACACCATTACTTCCATGAAAAAGATCAATCACCAACACATGCCGTGGGTCGAGCGCAAATCCCCAAAGGGCCGGTTTCATATTCTATACCGGAACGTTGCCGCCGCTTATCGCTCAGCGAAGACCGGGCCAAAATTCCCCGGCGAACCACCGTTCGAATTTGCCGTACTGCGGATTCGTCCCGGAGCCGCGAACTTTCCGTTTCACAGTCATGCCGCGGAATGGGAATTTTATTACATCGTGTCCGGTACCGGTGTCATGCGCGCCGGCAAAAAACGCGTCAAGGTGACCGCCGGCGATTGCCTGATGTGCCCGCCCGGCGAACCGCACCAGCTCATCAATACCGGCCGCAAGGACCTTGTGTACCACGTCGTCGCGAACAACTCCGTGGCCGACATCTGGCATTACCCGGATTCCGGCAAGTGGGGATTCACTGTCGGCCCGACCCTTTTCAAATTGACACCGGTGACCGCCTACTACTCCGGCGAGGAATAACAGCCTACAACTTCCCCTTCGTGCTCGGGACGCCTTTGACACGCGGATCGCGCTGGCAGGCGAGATCGAGCGCCTTCGCCAAGACTTTGAAGATGGCTTCAACCACGTGATGCGGCTCGTCGCCGCGCAACACGTCGACATGCAAATTGCAGCGCGCCTCGTTGGCGAAACCCTGCAAAAACTCTTTCACCAAGCCGACGCGGAACTCGTTCTTCCGACCGAGCGACACGTTGGCGATGCGATTCCAGTTCTTCGCTTCAAACACAAGAAACGGTCGATTGCTGAAATCGAGTGCAATGCGCGCCTGCGCCAATGTCTCGTCCATCGGCACCAGCGCCCAACCGTATCGTCGAATCCCGCGCTTGTCGCCCAGCGCCTGCACAAATGCCTGCCCGAGCGCGATGCCGACATCTTCAACGGTGTGATGCGCATCTACATCGATGTCGCCCTTCGCTTTGATCGTCAGATCACACAGCGAATGTTTCGCGAGCAGTGTCAACATGTGATCGAAAAACGGAACGCCAGTCGATACCTTCGCCTTGCCGCGGCCATCAATTGTCAGCGCCAACGAAATCTTCGTCTCCGCCGTATTGCGTTCGATCTTAGTGCTTCGCTTCTTCACAGATTTCCTTTGTTGCATTCAACAACTTATCCATTTCCTCGTCTGTACCGATGCTGACCCGCACGAAATCACGGATGCGGTCGGCGTCCCACCAGCGCACGAGGATGTTCCGTGCCCGCAATCCATCGAACCACTGCTTCGCCGTTAATGGAGCGGGCGGACGCGCGAATACAAAATTTGTTTGCGAAGGATAAACGAAGAAACCGAGTTTGGCGAGTTCCGAGGTTGTCCGTTCGCGGGTGGCGCAAATCTTCTTCACGTTCTGCTGGAAGTAGCTCCACTCATCCAACGTCGCCTCCGCGCCGACTTGGCTGAGGCGGCTGACGTTGTAGCTATCCTTTACCTTGTTAAGCGCGGCGATCAACTCGCGCGAACCAGCCGCCCAACCGACGCGCATGCCCGCAAAGGAAAAGGCCTTCGAGAACGTGCGCGCGACAATCACGTTGTTGTACTCGCCCACGAGATCAAGACAGTTCTCCGATGCGAAATCGACGTAGGCTTCGTCGATCACTACAACACCTTGTGTCTCCTTGATCACGCGCTGCAACTCAACGCGCTGCAACCACACGCCGCTGGGCGCGTTCGGCTGCGTGATGAATACCAGTTTCACACCCGCGAGTTTCGCCAGCAGCGCCGGGTGCGGATTGATCTGAAAGTTCTCATCGAGCGGCAATTCAATCTGCGTCGCGCCCTGAATGTTCGCCAGCACGGGATACAGCGAGTAGCTGGGCCAGAAGTAGGCCAGCTTCTCGCACTCGCCACAGAACGCGCGCACGCACAGGTTCAGAATGTCGTCGCAGCCATTGCCAATGACGATTTGTTCAGCATCAAAACCGTGAATCTTCCCAAGCTTGGCGCGCAAGCGGGACGACGTCGGATCGGGATACAACCGCAGGCTTCCGTCAATGGCTCCGCGCAGCGTGTCCAGCACCTTCGGAGACGGCGGATACGGGTTCTCGTTGGTATTGAGCTTGATGAGGCCCGCGACCTTTGGCTGTTCGCCGGGCACATACGCGCTCATCCGCTCGACCTGGCGACGGACGAGGCTCATCGGAACCGAATCCGCGCCGACGCGACGTGCGCGTCCAACCCTTCCACTTCGCCAATTGTGTCGAGCGCGGGCAGAGACTTCCCCAATGCCGCGCGCGAAAGCTCTACCACGCTCGTGCGGCGCTGAAATTGATCGACCGTAAACCCGGGGAAGCTCCTTCCTGCTCCGCCCGTCGGCAACTCGTGGCTTGGCCCCGCCAGATAGTCACCGACAACCGTCGGCGACCACGGCCCGAGGAAGATCGCCCCGGCGACCCTGATCTGCCGCACGAGTCTTGCCGGATCCTTCGTCATCACCTCGCAGTGTTCAGGCGCGAAGTCATTGGCAACGGCGACGGCTTGCTTCAAATCCCTGACCAGCACGCATACGCCCGCGTTTGCCAGCGTTCGTTCGATGAATTCGCGGCGTTTCCGCGCAGGAAGCTGACGTTCGATTTCGCGCTGCGTCTCGCCCAACACACGCGGCGACGTCGTGACCAGCCACACGCGTTCGTGGCCGCTACCGTGTTCGGCCTGGGCCAGCATGTCCGCCGCGACGTACGCGGGATTCGCCGAGTTGTCGGCGATAATCAGCACCTCGCTCGGGCCCGGCAGCAAGTCAATCGCTACGTGGCCGAACAGCCGTCGCTTCGCGGTCACAACGTAGGCATTGCCGGGACCGAAAACTTTCTGGACGCGCTTGATCGTCGTGGTGCCGAGCGCCATCGCGGCCACAGCCTGCGCCCCGCCAACCTGATAGAGCTCCGTCGCGCCCGCTTTGCGGACAGCGTAGAGCAGGTTCGGATTGATCGGCGGCGGAGAGCACACGACAATTTCCGGGCAGCCCGCCACCTTCGCGAGGACAATCGTCATCAGCGCTGTGGAGACGAGCGGGGCAGTGCCGCCGGGGATGTAGATGCCGACGCGCTGAAACGGCTCGTATTTCTCGCCGACCGACGCCCCTTGGGCGTTGCGCATCCGCCAATTCTTCCGCAGCGAACGTTTCGCAAATGCCGCGATGTTCCTGTGCGCCGCCGCGACGGCCCGCTGCAGTTTCGCGTCAACCTTTGGCAGCGGAGCCATCACGCAGAGTTGTTCCGCCGTCAACTTCACGCGGTCGAAACGCTCGGTAAGTTCCACCAACGCATCGTCGCCACGGGCGCGCACGTCATCAATGACCACGCGTGCGCGATCTTCGACCTGGGGATCGAAAAGGCTGGACGCCGCACATGCCTCGGCAACGGCGGCGGCAAAATCCGGTTCATCGTAGCGCAGGCTTTTCATGTGAATCGAGGCGGCATCTTACAGGACTACGTGCCAAATGCAAAGTGTTACGCCACAGCCCAACTGTGCGCTCAGAACCCATCCGTTCATTTTATCCAAGGGCTTGAGATAAAATCCCTTGCGAAGCACGGAGACGCACGGCAACATGCTAGCCACACAAAATATGGTATACGTGTCTAGCCGAAAACAACTCAAACCGTAGTTAGTCAAGGACAAGCGCACAGACAATGAGCTTCTTAGAAGCTGTCAAGAAACTCTTGGCCGCAAAGCCGATCGACGTCAATGAGCTCAACCGTCGGGCCACCCGTAGCCCCGAACAGTCAAGGCCGAAAGTCATCGTTAAGGATCCGCTCGATGGCATACAGATCACCGATGATTATAAGGCAGTTCGTGCGCTGCTGGAAACCGGCTGTCCGGTCGTGTTCCTAACCGGGAACGCTGGGACTGGCAAGTCGACAATTATCCGGTATCTCAGAAGTGTCCTGGACAGAAAGCTTGTTGTCGTCTCTCCTACCGGTGTAGCTGCGCTCAGCGCAGGCGGCGTTACAATCCATTCATTCTTCCATTTTCCGCCGAAGATCCACGAGGAGAAAGACATCAAACTCGTTTATGACAGGAAGCTCTATCAAAAGCTTCAACTGCTGATTATCGATGAAGTCTCAATGGTGCGATGCGACCTCATGGATAGCATAGACAAATTCCTGAGAAAGAACCGTTCAAATGATACGCCGTTCGGCGGAGTCCAGTTGCTCCTCATCGGTGACCTGTTTCAGTTGCCACCGGTAGTGCCGAAACATGAGTGGGATGTGCTAACGGCCAAGGGCTACGCGAGTCCATATTTCTTCAGTTCTTTCAGCTTGCAGAAACTCTCCCTAGTACCGCTGGAACTGACTTTCATTTATCGACAAGAGGATCGCCTTTTCGTTGATTTGCTCAACCGGATACGTATTGGGGATGACCTTGACTTTGTTACCGGCGAGGTGAACCGGCGCTGCTGCCAAAAGGGCGACTTTCGGCCCGAGATCACTCTGACATGCACGAACGTTGGAGCCGACCGGATTAACAGGGACGAGTTGGGCCGTTTACCGTCTGAGGAGTATCGCTTTAAAGGTAAGATCGAAGGCAAATTCTCGCTTGAGGAGGACAAACTGCCCTCGCCAATTGACTTAAGACTGAAAGTCGGCGCCCGGATCATGTTCACGAAGAACGACGAACACCGGCGATGGGTCAACGGAACTCTTGGAATCGTGCAGGAGATCGACCAACGCAGTATTCGAGTGGAACTCGTTAGCGAGTCCCGTGGTACGGTCTATGATGTCCTGCCAGTGACTTGGGAGACCTACAAGTATGCATACGACCCAGAGCAGGATCAAATTGTGGCGAATCAGGTCGGCCAGTACACACAGTACCCCCTAATGCTTGCTTGGGCGGTGACGATTCACAAGAGTCAGGGGAAGACACTGGACAATGTTTTCATTGACCTCGGCAACGGTGCATTCGCATTTGGTCAAGTTTACGTGGCTCTGAGTCGGTGCCGCTCCATTGAAGGAATTCAGCTCGCACGCCCAATCGGAAAGACGGACGTGAAATGCGACCCTGTGATCAAGCGGTTCTATCTTGCTCTTGCCGAAATGCAGCAGGAAAGGAAAGGCGAGCAGCAATCTGTGGGCGGCTGATCCAAGTCCGCAGATAAGCCATAGCGATAGCACACCTCGCTTATCCGCGATTCCCACTCGATGGTGCTGGGTGGTTTGCTGGAGATGTCGAGGCACACACACTGACGCCTTTGACCTCGTTGATGATGCGGGTCGCGATCCGCAGACGTGGCACTTCAGTGGTGCGCCGCTGTGGTCTCGACATTCGTCGTTGCCGGC
>JBGPVO010000117.1:0-5586 GCA_041491705.1 Verrucomicrobiia bacterium | reverse complement strand
GATATAATACCAACCGCGGATGTTGTGTGCCTGATAAATGTCCGAGCCGTCCAGCACGGCCTGCCCCGCCGCGGTATCCACCGTGAAATCGCAGCGATGAATCTTCGATCCCCATCGCTTCCCTCCGAACGCGTACGGCCCTGCACGATACAACGTGCTGCACCCCAATCCAACGAACAAGGCGACGGCGATCGCGATGGCCACCGTCCGCAGGGGAGAAGAGTTCGGCGTCATCGTGTTGACGCATTTTAGATCAAACGCCCTCGTTGTCGAGCGTAACGGCGGCGGGTCGGCTGTCTTGCTTACCGCTTGACCGAGGATACGGGCACAATTATCCTCGCTCGCAATGTCATCAGGCAGCAACTCCATGAGGCGTGTTCTTCTAATCGTCAGTGCTTTGGTTGTAATCGCGGCAATCGCCAAGATTATTGACATGGTGAACTATCGGTACCGGCAGCAGTGGCATTTTGTTGCGTCCATGCAGGACCTCCCGCCCGCGGATCGCTCACACTGGCCCAAGCCGCCGGTGACGTGGTCGAATGAAACGGTCGAGGTGGAAGCCGCGACACCGGAAGGCATGAAGCGCGTCAAGGTCACTTACTACATCAACTCCATCGGAATGAAGTTTGTGCGCATTGAGCCCGGCACATTCACAATCGGGCTGCCCGACAATCTGACGAATGCGGTGGGGCCTGCCAGCCCGGTGGGCGGCCCCATGTATACGCAGCACAGAGTAACGCTTACCAAGCCGTACTTCGTTGGCACTTTTGAAGTCACCAACAGGCAGTTCGATATGTTCGACGTGAAGCACAACCATCGTCGCCCACAGTATCAGTTGGACCACGACTCGGATAACGAGCCTGTGCAACCCGTCACCTGGCAAGAGGCACAACTGTTTTGTCGCTGGTTGTCGGAAAAGGACGGCCATTTGTACGGTCTGAACACGGAGGCACAGTGGGAATACGCCTGCCGAGCCGGCACGACGAACCGCACGTACTGGGGCGACAACGTTGAGGACCGCACCAAGGCCAATGTTGGGGGCAGCAACGGCAAGGGACTCCATGCCCATTGGAGAGATGACGGCTATGAATACACGGCGCCTGTGGGCTCGTATCCGCCGAATCCCTGGGGACTCTACGACATGATTGGCAACGCGCGTGAATGGGTTGCCGACTGGTACTCGCCATTCACCAGCGAACCCGCCATCGACCCGATCGGACCACCCACGGGCCACTGCCGATCAAATAAGAGCGATGGCTGGATGGCACCCCTGAACCGCATCTGCTCCGCTTACCGCGATGGCGACGCGCCGCATGACGTGAAGGATATTCATGGATTTCGCGTGGGCTGCGTCGTGGATTGACACTGCCATGACCGAGCCCCCCATTTCCTACGCCGGCCGCGTCAAGTACGACGACAAACAATCGCGAACCTACCAGTGCCGCAAGCCGCACAAGCATCGGGCTGAGATGCGGCTGGTTGACCGCGCCTTTGCTCTCGTTCCCAAGAGTCACCGTGTCCTGGACGTACCGTGCGGCGGCGGGCGTGTCATGTCGCATCTTGCCCAAAGGGGCTATATCGCCAGCGGCGGGGATTTGTCAGAATCAATGCTGGCCATCGCCCGCGAGAGTGTCTCCAAGGCGAATCTGTCCTGCACCGTGGAGCGCCAGGATTTGGAGAAGTTGAGCTACGCGAATGGGCAATTCGATACAGTCGTCTGCTTCCGCCTGTTTCACCACTTCCCAACCCCTGAGATTCGGCAGCGCGTGGTCAGCGAACTGTGTCGCGTGGCTGCCAAATCCGTGGTGCTCTCATATTTCAGCCCGCATTCTGTGCAATCGTTCCGCCGCAAGTTCAGCGGCAAGGACCGTGACCGTTTCGCGACGCCGCTGTCCGAGGTGAAGGGCTATTTCCACAAGGCCGGGTTCCGCCTCGTGAAGGATTTTGCGCAATTGGCCTTGATCCACACGCTCCACCTGGCTGTGTTTGAGCGCGTTGGTGCGGAGAAATGACGCCGACTACGGCGCCTTCGCAACAAAGTAGCCCCGCACCACGAATCCCAGCACGCGTTTGTCCGCGGCAGCGACCGGGCGCGGGACGTTTTCCCCGGAGAGCTCGCGGTAATAGGCCTGACGGTACGCTCTTTTGGCCGAATGATGTCGAAGGCAATCGACGACAAACCCGCTTGCGTTATCCACACCGTCGGGGTTTCGCAACACCCCCTCCAACTGGCTGTCCAAATAGGCCAGTCGAATGTGCCAGCGCAGACCCCCGATGCGCTTACTGGTCACTTCATGACGCTGCCTCAAGCACAGGCGGGAGAACCTCGCCACACGCGCCTGTCGGATCGCGACAGCTCGCCGATCGATCTCCGTCGCGTGGCGTGACAAACCACTTCCGTAGCCGTCGTAGAAGGCCGCGCTCAGCGGGAAACGTGAGTGGAAGACGGCGATGTGCTCGATGCGCCGCGGTTCGTTGAGTGTGGCGTGAAGCTCGGCCTTGTCGATGTCGATAAGACAGAATTCCTGCTTGGTGACGGAATACAGGATGTTCTTGGGCGAGATGTCGAGATACACGATGCCCGCCTCATGCATGTGGCGCAAGAATCGCCCCAAAGCAGACTGGAATTCGGGCGCCGTCGCAACGTGCACTTCACGCAACGGCACATAGCCCGGCAGGCCCTCGGTGATCAAGACGCTTTCCAACAACCCGTACCATCCCCAGCGTTCCCCTCGGGCCAGATGGGGCACAACGGCAATGCCTCGCGCGCGAAACTGTGGTGCCCATCGCCATTCCCGCTGGCTTTTGTCCGTACGCACGAAATACGCCAGCGGTGCCAGACCGCGCCGCCCGTGCAAGTAGCGTTTGACGTAAAACTCGCGGTTCGCCACACGATGGCGCGTGACGGTAGTAACCCAGGTCCTCTTGACGGGTTCCCCGGTCTGTTGAAGCACCTCGGGCAGCAGCGTCTCAAACTCTGGCGCGAGATCCCACCGCAGACCCTGGTATTCTGTCCGAAGCACGGCCATATCCTAGGGAATTTGAAACCTATCGTCAACCCACGGGGCCACCGATCCAACTCGAGAAGAATCTAGGTGGGTCTGTGCGCGACGAAAGATATGTAGTCCGTGAGATTACGCTCTTCCAAGACCCCGTAGAACCACCGTTGCAGCGGCGAGGGCCGGACGTTGTACTTGAGTTTCGACCACGAGCGGCAGTAGACCAGTTGCCAGCCGCATTTCCCGATCATCCGCCGCAGGCTGTCCACGTCAAAATTAAACACGTGATGGGGGAAGCCGAAATGCTTGAACTGTTTCCGCGCGAAGCCATGTCGGTTGAGAAACGTCTTGTAGCGATTGGACAGCCCGCGCCAGTTCGGCACCTGGCCAAAGAGATAGCCGCCAGGCCGCGTAATCCGGCGAATCTCCTCCAAAATCTCCAGCGGATTGTGGACGTGCTCCAGCACATCCCAGAAAATCACCGCGTCGTAACTGCCCGCATCCAGATGCGCTTTCTCGATGTGCCCGCAACGCACCGTGACCCCCAGCTTCTGGTGCGCCAGGTCCGCCAGGCGTTGCGAGATGTCAATGCCCTCAGCGCGGAAACCGCGCCGATTCGCTTCGTACACGGTCAGGCCGAATCCCGACCCCACGTCCAACAATCGGCCGCCGGGCGCGACATATTTCGCCACCAAGTCCAATAGCATGGCTTTGACCTTGTAGCTGGACAGCGAGTTAACGACATAACCCGTCTGCCGCTTCCACTGGTCATAGTCAAAGTTGTCGAATACGGAGGTGTCAGAAAAGTCCTCGCTCTCGTAAATCTCCGCCAGTTTGCGCGGCGTCAAGCGCGGCGAGACAAACATCAAGCCGCACCTGCCGCACAGGCGGATTCCCAGACCGTCTGCGCGCTGAAAGAGAACGCGGTTCTGGGCCGCAGGCCCGCACGTCGGACAGTCCACCTCTTCCAAATCGGCCGGGTTGAACTTCGTCGTGGTCACGTCTGATCCGGCCGCCCTCATGCTCAACACCGTAGTCCAACCGTCGCGCGCGCGTAAACACAAATCGTGCGCCCACCAACCAATAGACCCCGCGTGAGTCTGTCCGTGCAATGTACTTGACAGTGGCGACCTTCGTGGTCGAATCTGAAACGCGGTTGGCAGCAGCAGGTCCGAGGTGATATCCGTTGTCGCCGCCAGCGAAGGTAATGAGACCGTTTCATCATGAATGTTTTGGTTCTGTGTTCTGATACGTTCCGCTTTGATCACCTCGGCTTGCTGAAGCAACAGCAAGTTCACACGCCGAACCTGGACAAGCTGGCCACGCAAAGCGCCGCCTTTTCGGATTTCTGGCTGTCCTCATTTCCCACGTTGGTCAATCGCATCGACGTGTTTTCGGGACGGTATGCGTTTCCATTTTTCAAATGGGGACCACTTCCGCACCAGTACCCAGTGCTCGCGGAGGTCTTTTCCCGCCAAGGATTTGCCACCGCCATGTTCGCGGACAACCTGCATTTCTGGAGGCCACGGTACAACTTCAACCGTGGATTTGCTCACACGGCCATGGTACGCGGACAATGCTACGATCCGTTCTTGCCGCGCTCCGCTCCGATGGTGGACCTGCCCTGCCCCGAGGAACGGCTGGGCGTGTCGCCCGATCGTTTGGAGCGCTACCGGCGCAACACGTACTGGTACCAGCAACAGGGCACGAACTCCACAGCCACGCTCTTCCGCGCGGCGATCGATTGGTTCGAGAAACCGCCCGAAAAATTCTTCGTTTGGGTTGACGCCTTCGATCCCCACGACCCGTGGGATGCGCCTGCCGAGTTCCTGAAGCCGTATCCCTGGAACCCGGAGGGAGGGGCAATCATCTGGCCCAAAGGCGGACCGGCCAGCGAATACACCGCCGCGGAGTTGGAGAACATGCGCAGCCTGTACAAGGCGGAGGTCACGCAAATCGACTCGTGGATTGGCAAACTTCTGGACGTGTTGCGGAGCAAGGGCGTATTGGAGAACACCGCCGTGATCTTCTGCTCGGATCACGGGTATTATTTCGGCGAACACGGCATGGTCGGCAAACCCGTGCGCGTGCAGAAGCACACCGGCATCTATGAGGAACTCGGGCATATTCCGTTGCTCATCCGGCACCCCGACGGCTTGGGCGCCGGCACGACGGTCGCCGGTCTGGCGCAACCACCTGACATTTTCGCTACTGCGCTTGAGCTGGCGGGGATTCCACGGGTGCCATGGGCACAGGGGAATTCGTTGGTGCCCCGACTCAGGGGCGAACCCAGCCCGCAGAAGTTTGCCATCTGCGGTTATCATCCGCACCGGGGACGGGCCAGTTGCATTACCGTGACGACGGATGAATGGGCGTTGATGCACTCGCCTACTCCGGAAACACAGAAATCGGAGTTGTATCACGTGCGGAGCGATCCGCGCCATACGCGCAACATCATCCACGAGAATCCTGAGATCGCCGCGAAACTCTCCCAGCTCATTGCCGACTGGCTGGACGGCCTTGGTGTCTCGCCGGCTCGCAAACGGCAACTGCTCCACAACACACCATTCACGGTTTGGAACAAGCT
>JBGPVO010000116.1:0-5589 GCA_041491705.1 Verrucomicrobiia bacterium | reverse complement strand
CGCGCCGGCGGTGACTATGTAATCCACGATGTTGCTGCGGCTGAGGGCGCTGGCCGTGTTCGTGAACAGCAGCGCGCTGGTGCTCGTGGACGGCAGCGGGCCGGGAAAGGGAGGGCCGAAGTTGCCGTCGGAGTCGTTGATGATGCTGCCCGTGTTTGGACCGGTATAGTTGGTGCCGCCCCAACTGACCGACCAATAGATCGTGCCGAAGAGATCTTGCCATGTCAGCCTGCCCGCCGCGAGGTAACTGGCAGGAATCAGGTTCGTCAGGTAAAAGTCGGGCACCGTGGCTGGGCTCGTGTTGTTCACAAAGTTCGAGCTGACGATGAGTACGCGGTCGCCGGCATTGCTATTAAGCACGCTTGACGCCGGTTGGATCAGGGTAATTGGATTGGAGCCTGTTGCATCGACGACAACCAGTTTGCCTTCTTGAACCTGGTTTTGGAGCGCAAACCGCATCCGCAACTGGATCGCTTGGGCGGTGGGATCGCCATCCACACCGCCGATGACCTGCTCGATCTGCATCTCGTGAAACGTCGCCAGGGCCGGCGAGGCCAGCGCGACCAACGCCGCGACGATGAAAACAAGCGGTTTTCTCATAAGGTAAGTCTCCATACGTTGTGCGCCCAACTGCCGGAGCCTCCGCCCACCGCGATAAGCATTGCATTTGTCACGGCTTTCATTAGCTCACTCCTGTTGGCGACAAATCGATGGACACGGCGGTAACTCACACCCCTGCACCTGCATTGTAAGATGTCGCAGCGACGGATTTATTCCAGAGATGTTGCGGTTTTCCCTCCCGGGACAACCGCCGGAATCGCTATCGCACTGGCTCGAAGACTTCTTCGGTGTGGGCGGGTTGTTCGGTGGCGCGGCGGAGGAAGCCCTTGGCGATCAACGCCTGGATGATGCGGACGGCCGTGGGGCGATCGACGCGCATGTCGTGGACAATCTCGGATTCGGTGATGCCCCGTCCGCGTTCGTGGATGAGTTCGAGCGCCTCATTGAGCGGGAGCTTGTAGCCTTCGTAGAGGAAAATGATCCCGAACAAAATCAGCACCGTGCCGGCAAAGATCGCGCTGGAGCCTTTCAGCGGCTCCTCGGGCAGTTCCCCCATCATGTTCAGTAGTGTAAACAATCCTGCGAGCACGAGCAGAAGCCCGATTACCTTGAACAGTCTCCGTCGTCGATGAAAAGTGCGGTGGTCGAAGTTGGCGGGCATAAGTGCGGGGCTCATTTGCTCGTCGGCGCGGCGGGCTGCTGCAATTGGTTCCACAAACCGAGTGGCGCCACCTTCATGGCTTTTTCCACGTCCGTCCACAGCGTGCCGGCACCGGCATAGATCAACATCAGCCTCATCTGATCCGGCAACTGCTGCGCGAACTGGTAGAACGCGTAGTCCGCGGGTGTGCCGACCGCTTTCACCTGCAACGCGTAGCCATCGCCTTCCGCCTTGCCCTTCATCTCGACGACTTTCGCCTCGGCTCCGCCGAGCTTGCGCCTGATGTCGGCGCGAATCGCGGCGGTCTGGCGCGCGAGCTCGGCCACGAGCAACCGCGTCTGTGCGGCGATCTCGTTGACCTGTTTTTCCTGTTCGGCGTGGATGTTGCCTTCGAGCCGCTGCGTTTCGAACTCCACGACCTGTTCGACCTGGCGAATCTTGCCGATGTTCTCGTCGAGCTGGGCCTTGTTGGCTTCTGTCTTGGTCCTTTCCACGTTGGTGATGTTCCACTCGGCGGCGATGCGCGCGTCCTGAATCGGCCCTGAGATGTTGTCGGGTACCAGCGTATCCTGCACGAGCGCGAGATCGACCTGCAGTTTCTTCTCCTGCAACGTGGTCTCGATGGTTTCCTGAAACGCCCGCTGGAACTCTTCGCGTTTGTCGCCGACGATGAAATCCACCGCGCCAAACGTGGAGCCCTTGATGCGGGCGGTGGAGTTGATCTGCGGAATCAGGATGTTCTCCTCGATCTTCTTGATGTTGCCATACCGCGCCACGACCGACGGCGCATCCTGCGGCAGCAATTGCCAGAGCAATGTCACGTCGATGGTGATCTCAAACCCGTCGCTGGATGGAAACGTAACGGCCGGCAGAACCGGCAGGCCGGACTGGCCTGATGGAACCTGCACCCGTTGCAGCGCCTGGCCGATCGGCTCAGCCTGTCTCTCTTTGCGCTCCAACTGGCCGGTGGTTTGGGTCAGCGGTAATTTGCCCGCGTGGGCCATGGTGATTTGGTTGTAGCCGATTTCGATGCGTTCGACCGAGAACGCTTCGGGATTGAGCGGATACAACCCGGGTTGTAACACAACCTTTTGCACGCCGCGCTCGCCGGGACCGGCGAGCTGCGTTTGCGCTGGCTTTCCCGAACGCGCCGTGACCACGCCCACATAGCCGGGATCGATTTCGATCATCTTTTCGACGCGCACTTCGTACGCGTACGGGTTGAGACGGTACGTGCCCGGCAGGAGCACTTCGCGCTGGATGCCCCGTTGACCGGGGCCGGCCAGAAATTCACCCGCGGGAAGCTCCGTGCCGAACTTCGTGATGACCACGCCGACTTCACCGCCCTTCACGACAACCTGATCTCTCAATTGGCGCTCGTAGAGGAATGGATTAATGAAGTGCCGTCCGGGCCCGAGCGGCTCGAGCAGCACGCCTTTCTGTCCCGGCTCGGCGATGATCTGTCCCGGCGGCATCTCCTTGCCCGTTTTGGCAATCAACACGAGCATCTTGTCCGGCGCCACGACCGTGTTCTCGACCACCCATACCAAAAAACCTTCATAAATGAAGATGTACCCCAGCAGGAACACCGTCACCAAGCCGATCACCGACAGGAGAGTGCGATTCCGCATCACTTGGCACCCCCTTTCGGCGACTTCGAAAGCTCGCGGAACGGTTCGGCCAGCGGCCCGTCCGAGTTGGCGAGGATCGAATCGATGTTCGGCGCGATCTTCTTCAGATAGAGGTACCGCGCATACGCCTCCCCGCTTCCGAACGGCGCGATAATCGATCGCAATGCGTTCGCCTCCGCCGTTCGCGTATAGGTAATCACGTCCGCGTCGCCCTGTCCCGTTGAGACAATCGCCTGCGATGTGTTCTCCGCCGTTTCGAGGTCCTTCTTCGCCACCTCGAGGTCGCGCTGCGCGGCGATGACCTGCACCTGCTGTTCCTTCGTGGCCTTTTGGATTTCGTTGGTGCGCGTCGTGTCCGCCGTTACGAAACGTATGCGCTGGTCCTGCGTCTTCTTCTGCTGCGCCACCTGCGCGTCGGACTTGGCGCGCGCGATTTCGCTTTCGTACTTCGCCCGGGTCTGGATGGCAATCTCGCGTTCGCGTATCGGCTCGGCGATCTTCTGTGACGGCTCGATTTCGCTGATCAACGCCGCCTTCACCAGAATGTTCTTCTTCGCCGACTCGGAGGTGATGTGTTTGCTGAATTCATCCTGGAACGCCTTGCGCACCGTGCCGCTGATGACGTCGGCCGAGCTGTATTTCGATCCCTGGATACGGCTCATCGACAGCGCCGAGCGCAGGATCACCTTGTTGACGATGTCCTCCTCGTCGCCGATTTTCACAAACACCTCGGGGGCCTTCGCCTCTTCGACCGCCCATTCGACTGCGCCCTTGACGGGAAAGCGGAAACCGTCTCGCGAAAGGAAGTTGATCTCGAATTCCGTCTTGCGGCTCTGCACGCCGACGATGTCCACGCGATAGATGTACGGGTTGAGGTAATACGTGCCGGGCCGCAACGGCGTCTCCTGCACGCCGCGCTCGCCCTCTTTGACGAGGATGGTGTTCGGTTCCTCGGGGTCGCGTCCGTACCGCATGGTGACGACGCCGACCTCGCCCGGTTCAATCTTCACCGCAGGCCGCTTTTCGACATGATAGGCGTGCGGATTGATGCGATACGTGCCGGGCCGCAACGGTTCCTCGATCACGCCGCGATACATCGCGCCGTCGTGCTCCTTGTTCCTGACGATGAACTGTCCTGTTGGCGGCGCCTTGCCAAACTGACGCACCAGCACGCCGACTTCGGCCTCCTTGATCTGTACCAAGGGCACGATCTCCCAGTGCCAGTAGACGGGATTGCGGAAGTATCGCCCTTCGCTGAGCGGCTCCAGTTGGATGCCCTTTTGGTCGGACGACGTGGCGATGATGTCGTTGGCGGGAATGTCCTTGCCATCGAGCCGGGTCAGTACCGCGCAACTTCCCGTGGGCGGTTCGATGCGGCAGAAGAACCAGGCGAACACAAGCCCGACGACGATGGCGCCCGCGATCATCACCGCGCCGATGAGACCAAACCGCCCCGGATCGAAACCGTAACGCGCCCCGCCGAAGTCACTGTGTCGGGGTGGGACTGAATCTGAAGTGCTCATGCGCCATCACCTTCCCGGATCGAGCTTCTCCTTCTGCAAGCCTGGCCGCTACATACTCTTGGGCTTTCCAAAGTGCAAGCAGGAATGTTTTTCTACGCGTCACCAGCGTCCGCGAAACCACAATCCTCAAGCCGACATCGTAACCGCCGATTCACGGAACACAACATGGAGGCGGCACGATGAAAGTCGGCATTCTAGGCAGCGGTAACGTCGGACAGGTTATCGGCGCGGGGTTCGCGCAACTGGGCCACTCAGTGAAAATCGGTTCGCGGACTCCGACCCAGGAGAAACTCCAGAACTGGGCGAAGAAGACAGGAGCGAATGCGTCGGCGGGAACATTTGCAGAAGCGGCAGCGTTCGGGGAGTTGGCGGTGCTCGCCACCCTGTGGGACGGCACGGAAGCGGCGATCCGACTGGCCGATCCAAAGAACCTCGCCGGCAAAGTGGTCATCGACGCCACGAACCCGCTGGATTTCTCCAAGGGCGTGCCGCCCACGTTGGCGGTCGGGCTCACCGATTCGGGCGGGGAACAGGTGCAGCGATGGTTGCCGCAGTCGCGCGTCGTGAAGGCCTTCAACACGGTTGGCAACCCTCACATGTTCAAACCGCAGTTTCCCGGCGGCCCGCCGGACATGTTCATCTGCGGGAACGATGAGCGCGCGAAACAAACCGTGACGGAACTGCTCAAAGCCTTCGGCTGGTCCGTCATCGACATCGGCGGCATCGAGTCGTCCCGGCTACTCGAGCCACTCGCGCTGCTGTGGATCACCTACTTCTTCAAGACGAAGTCGCTCGGTCATGCATTCAAGCTCCTGCGAAAGTGAGCGAGTTTGGATTCTGAGCTGTCCACCCGATGTGGATAAAATGCTGCGGGCAAGCCAAGTGGCTTGCCCGCAGTGATACAAATTGCAGACCAATACCGCCGGGTCGTCCGGTTTACTTTCCGTACAAATCGTTCAGCAGGGCGGCGAGGCGGTAGCCGGCGACGACCAGCTGATGGCGGGCGGTGCGGGTGGCCTGCTTGACGTAGTCTTCGGTCAGTTTGGTGTCCTTGGCGCCATAGGGTGCGCCGAGCGTGCCGTAGACCTGGGTGCAGGCGATCTGGTGCGATTCCAGCACCCACTTCTTCACGTCAAAGTGCGTATCCAGCTTCTCGGGCACGTTGAGGTCCAGGCGTCCCAGCCATTCTTTCAGGGCCGGGCTTCCGGGCGCG
>JBGPVO010000115.1:0-5646 GCA_041491705.1 Verrucomicrobiia bacterium | reverse complement strand
GCGTGAAAGTCCCGATGATTTCGGGCCGGGGACTCGGCCCGACCGGCGGGACGCTCGACAAACTGGAGAGCATTGCCGGCTTCCGCACGGGCTTGTCGCTCGAAGAATTCCAGCGCGTTACCGACAAAGTCGGTTGCTGCCTGATCGGTGCGACGCCGGAGATCGCGCCGGCGGACAAGAAGCTCTACGCGTTGCGTGACGTGACCGCCACAGTGTCGTGTTTGCCGCTTATTGTTGCCAGCATCATGAGCAAGAAGCTGGCGGAGAACGTGGATGGTCTGGTGCTGGATGTGAAATGGGGCAGCGGCGCGTTCATGCGCACGCGCGAGACCTCGGCGGAATTGGCCAGGGCGATGGTCGAGGTTGGGAAACGCTACGGCAAGAAGGTGGTCGCGCTGCAGACGGACATGAACCAGCCGCTCGGCCAGAAGATCGGCAACGCGCTCGAAGTGCGCGAGTGCATCGAAATCATGAACGGCTCGGCGCAGGCCGACGATTTGATGGAAGTCACCGTCGCGCTCTCGGTCGAGATGTTGCTCATGGCCGGTGTGGCGAAAAATGTTGCAGACGCAACGCAAATGCTGCAAAAGAAACTCGCGAACGGCGAGGCGCTGCAGAAGTTCGCCGAAATGATCACAGCACAAGGCGGTGACGCACGAGTCTGCGAGGACGTGAAGCGATTGCCAGTCGCGAAGCAGACCAGACCGATCACCGCGACGAAATCCGGGTTCGTACAGTCGATCGAGTGCGACCAAATCGGCTATGCGGTGATCGCGCTCGGCGGGGGCCGCAAAGTCGCGGCGGACAAGGTTGATTTCGCACCCGGGTTCGAGCAGCCGAAGAAAACTGGCGACGCGGTAAAGGCCGGCGAGCCGCTGATGATCATGCATTACAACGACGAGACGTGCGCCGCCGAGGCGGAACGTATGGTGCAAGACGCATACAAGATCGAAGACAAGCGCATGACCACGCGGTTGCCGCTGATCGTGCAAAAGATTGGTTGAGGGTTCATTCTGATGATGGCAAATCTGAAAGAGACAAAAGACTTCCTGGAAGCGAAGTTGGACGGCTTCAAACCGGAGGTGGCGCTGGTGGTGGGCTCGGGCCTCGGCGGCATCACGCAGGGCGTCGCCAAACCAACTGTCATCTCCTACACCGACATTCCGAACTTCCCCAAGCCGACCGTCGCAGGCCATGCCGGGCAGATGATTTTCGGCGAACTCGCCGGCAAGAAACTCATGGTCCTTAGCGGTCGCTTCCATCGCTACGAAGGGCGCAGTCCCGCCGAGATTACGTTCCCCATCCACGTCGTCGACGCGCTCGGCGTAAAGGTGCTCATCGTCACCAACGCCGCAGGCGGTATCAACCCGCAATACAAACCCGGCGACCTCATGGTCATCGAAGACCACATCAATTCCATGGGCATCAACCCGCTCCTGGGTGGCGTCAATGGCGACAGCGGCATAAAATTCATCGACATGACCCAGGCTTACTCGCCGCGCCTGCGGGAGAAACTCGATACCGCCGCGGAGAAACAGCAAATCCCCATCTGGCGCGGCGTATATCTCGCCACGACCGGGCCGAGTTACGAGACGCCCGCTGAAATCAAAGCGTTTGCCTGGATTGGCGCCGACGCCGTCGGGATGAGCACCGTGCCCGAGGTCATCATGGCCCGTTACCACAACATCGAGGTCGCCGGTGTCTCCTGCATCACCAACCTCGCCGCGGGCATCTCGAGCAAGAAACTCTCGCACGAGGAAGTCCTCGAAGTGGGCCGCGCCGCCCAAGGGAAACTTGCCAAACTGCTTGGCGAATTCATCGGGGCGCTGTGAAACCCGGTTCACTCAAATTTCGCAAACTGATCGCCGCCGCCAGGGCCGCGCAGAAAAACGCCCACGCCCCGTATTCGAAGTTTCGCGTTGGCGCCGCCCTGCTCACGAAGAGTGGCAAGGTGTACACGGGCGTCAATGTCGAGAACGCCAGCTACGGGTTGACCAATTGCGCCGAGCGCGTTGCCGTTGGCAAAGCTGTCAGTGAGGGACACCGCAAGTTCCAGGCGATTGCCGTCGTCGCGCCCAGCGCGGCGCTCAGTCCGTGCGGCGCGTGCCGCCAGGTGCTCGCCGAGTTTGGCGACTGCGTCGTCATCTGCGTCGATTCGCGGAATACCCGGCGTCTTCGCATCCATCTGCTTTCCGAACTACTTCCCCACACCTTCAAGCTGTGATGAGTATTGGCTGCGGGATCTGCAGCCATGAACACAGACTTGAAGTCACTCAAAGGCGGCGTCGGGTATCGGTTCGTCGATGCGCCCTGAGAATCACGGGTGCGGGAGGAGCTTGAGCAACCAATAGACCCCTGCCGCCACCACTGCCGAACACGGGATCGTCAACACCCACGCCCACACCACCTGCCGCGCCACGCCCCAACGCACCGCGGACAATCGATGGACCGCCCCGACGCCGACAATCGCGCCCGTGATCGTGTGCGTCGTGCTGACCGGGATGCCCATCGCCGCCGAGGTGAATAACGACGTGGCCGCCGCCAATTCCGCGCACGCGCCGTCGTAAGGCCGCAACTTCGTAATTTTCATGCCCATCGTCTTCACGATCCGCCAACCGCCCGACAGCGTGCCGAGCGCAATGGCGAGATGGCAAACGAGAACAATCCAGAAGGGAAACTCCACCTTGCCCGCCGCGAACGCCGCCTGCTGGTTCCTCCAGATGCTGGCGTACAACAGCACGGCAATGATGCCCATGGTTTTCTGCGCGTCGTTCGTGCCGTGACCGAGGCTGTACGCGGCGGCCGATCCGAGTTGGGCGATGCGGAACCCACGGTCGATCTTGACGGGTGCAACCTTGCGAAAAACCCACATGACGATGAACGTGAACAGAAGACCAAGCGCCAAGCCGATCAAGGGCGCGATAACAATGAACTCGATCGTCGAGACCACTTTCGCCGTGTACAGCACCCCCTCCCACTTTCCCGCGTGCACGATGGCGGCTCCGCCGAAACCGCCGAGCAATGCATGGGATGAACTGGACGGCAAACCGCTGTACCACGTGATGAGATTCCACACGATCGCGCCGAGCAGTCCGGCAAAGATGACTTCGACCGTGACGTAATCGGCATGCACCCAGTTCGCGACCGCGTTGGCGACGTGCACGCCGAAAAACCACGCGGCGGCAAAGTTCCACCACGCCGCCCAGAACACCGCCTGAAACGGACGCAGTACGCGCGTGCCGACGATCGTGGCGATGGAGTTGGCCGCATCGTGGAATCCGTTGCTGAAATCGAAGACGAGCGCCGTGAAGAAAATCAGGGCAATGTAGGGGTTGTGAACAATGTGGAGGAGGTCGGTGAAGAACGCGGACATTCAGGTCTCCTGTCGCAGCCGTGGCTCAACTCATCTTGACAATGACACCCTGGAGCACATTGGCCACGTCTTCGAGCCGGTCGGTGATCTTCTCCATCGTCTCGTAGATGTCCTTCCACTTGATGACTTCGATGGGGTTTTTCTCGATGGCGAACAACTCGGCCAGAGCGGCGTGCAGGATGTCGTCCGCAGCGTTCTCGACCTCGTGCACGGTGATGCAGTCGCGCATGACCTGCTCGTAGTGTTTGGCCGAGCGCATCCCGTGGACGGCTTCCGCGAGCTTCTCGCAGCCCCGCACGATTTGTTTGGCCAGGTTGATGGCGTGTTGAGTCGGTTTCTGAATCCCGAAAAAAGTCATGCGGTTGGCCGCGGCGTTGGTCAAATCGACAACGTCGTCGATTCGCAGGATCATCACATGGATGTCCTCGCGGTCCAATGGCGTGATGAACGATTTGTTCAACTGGTCCATCGTGCGATGCGCCACGTCGTCGCAGGCGTGCTCGATGCCGTTCAGTTCGCGCGCGATGGGATCGGCGTCGGCATAATGCTCCGTCAGCTTCAACAACAGCCGGGACGCGCTGACCGCGTGGTCGGCTGCCTGGTCGAACGACTCGAAGAAGTTATACTCTTGTGGAATCAGTCGCCTCAGCATGGAACACTCTCCTAATTACAGATGACAACTGTGTAGCGGAATTCATACGGAATAGCAACAAGTTGCTCGGCCCGTCGCGTACACCAGCCCGATTTCGTTGAAACGTCGCCCGGCCTCCGCTGTCGTGTCGTGCCACAAGACAGAAACTCTCGCTGCCATCGAAATGCTTCCTTGGACTGGCGATCCTGCTGGGGCATTTGCTGTTGGTTGCCCACGCTGCCATTCGCCTGACGTTGCCGCCATATCTGGCGCGCCCTAAGTCTCTGTCACCCAAACGGATTGATGCGTAGTTGCGCGGTAGCCGATTTGGCTTCGTTCTGCAGAAATACGTACCTTCTTCCACCCCGCTTCCTGCCTGTCAAAGGACCGAGGCCATTATAGTGTCTCGGCAAGGAGGCGTCAAAAAAATGACAGCGGCGGTTTAGAGAATCTGCAAATCCACTGGCAACCCCGCAGTTGCAACGACCGCACGGACACCCCGTCACATGAGGAGATGACCTTGCAGTTTCAACGCTTGACATATTCGCATAAACGCATATGATAACCGCAATACGCCGAGATGAAAACCCCATTGAGAATCGCGGCCAGTATCGCGTTCGTTGCTCTGGTGGCGGGAGCGGTCACCCCGAAGCACGGATGGTGCGCGACCGAACGAAATTACAACAGCCCGCCAGCCGCGTCTGCCTCGACAGGAACGACAGCCGCAATCGCGGCGCCCGTTGCGGTCGCCAAACTGCCCAAACTGCTCGATTTGGGCGCAACCAAGTGTATTCCTTGCAAGATGATGGCTCCTGTTCTGGAGAAACTGAAACAGGAATACGCCGGGCGGTTGGAGGTGGAGTTCATCGACGTGTGGCAGAATTCTGAGGCGGCCAAACAGTACAAGATCGGGATGATTCCCACACAGATATTCTACGGCGACACCGGCAAGGAGCTGTTTCGCCACGTCGGTTTTATCGGCAGGGAAGACATCCTGGCGAAGTGGAAGGAACTCGGCATTGACCTGAGCCGTCAACCGATTCCGGCTGATTCAGCGAAACCCTCTGGGGCGTCGAGCCAGGACAAAACCAGGCACGATTGAACGTGGAAACGATCTTCACCATGCTCACCCACGCCGTGGAAGGCACGGCGGTGATTGCCTTCTGTGCGGCCATCGTCTGGGGCATCCTGAGCATCGTGCTCAGTCCGTGTCATCTGGCGAGCATTCCGTTGATTGTCGGGTTCATCAGCGGCCAGGGCCGGGTGAGCACGGCGCGGGCATTGGGGACGGCGACGCTGTTCGCGGTGGGGATTCTCATCACCATCGGGGTCATCGGCGCCATCACGGCAGCGGCGGGCCGGATGATGGGCGACGTGGGCCGCTGGGGAAACTATTTCGTGGCCGCCATTTTCTTCGTCGTGGGGTTGTATCTGCTCGGCGTCATTCCGATGCCGTGGGCGGGGCCGGGCCAGGTGCACATGCAGCGCAAGGGGTTGGTGGCGGCGTTCATTCTCGGCCTGGTATTCGGCATCGCGCTGGGCCCTTGCACATTCGCCTATATGGCCCCGATGCTCGGCGTCACCTTCAAACTGGCGGCCACCAACTTCTTTTACGGCGCGCTGCTCTTGCTGGCCTACGGAG
>JBGPVO010000114.1:0-5664 GCA_041491705.1 Verrucomicrobiia bacterium | reverse complement strand
GGGTTCATCGCAGACGATAAACTTCGGTTGCACGGCAAGTGCGCGCGCGATGCCGATGCGCTGGCGCTGGCCGCCGCTGAATTCGTGCGGATAGCGCCGCGCGTGCTCGGGCGCGAGGCCGACAGAGCGCAACAACTCGGCAACGCGCTCATGTACTTCGGTTCGGTTCGCGCACAGCTTGTGGATGCGCAGCGGTTCGGCGATGATGTTGCCGATCGTCATGCGCGGGTTGAGCGAGCCGTACGGGTCCTGGAAAATCATCTGCGCCTTGCGGCGGAACGGCCTCGTGTCAGCGCCATCCAATTTTGTGATGTCGTGGCCGTCGAACCAAATCTCGCCGGCGGTCGGCTCGATGAGACGAAGAATCGTGCGTCCGAGCGTCGTTTTGCCGCAACCACTCTCGCCAACGAGGCCGACAGTTTCACCTTCGTTGATTGCAAAACTTACGCCATCGACCGCGCGTACCCAGCCGGCGGGACGTTGCAGCACACCCGCGCGAATCGGGAAGTGCGTTTTGAGGTCTTTGATCTCGACGAGGCTCACGGGATTGTCCTCTTCAAATCGGGTTTGTCCCAGTAGGGGCAACGGACGCGACGTACAGTGTCGTCGGCTTCAACCAGCGGCGGTTCCGGGCCCTTTGTGCAATCGCTTTGGGCGCGGTCGCAGCGTGCCTGAAACTTGCAACCTGCAGGCAGGCGAGCGGCGTTCGGCACGGAGCCGGGGATCGCGTGGAGCCGTTCGGCGTGCGCGCCGAGTTTCGGGATCGAGTGCATTAATGCAATTGTGTACGGATGCAGCGGTCTTTGCAGGAGCGTGGCGGCAGGCGATTGCTCGACAATGCGGCCCGCGTACATGACGGCGACGTTGTCCGCAATGTCGCCAACAATACCGAGGTTGTGCGTGATGAGCAGGATGCTCATGCCGATCTTCTGTTTGAGGTCCTTCAGCAAATCGAGAATCTGCGCCTGGATCGTCACATCGAGCGCGGTGGTCGGTTCGTCGGCGACCAGCAACGCGGGATTGCAGGCCAGCGCCATCGCGATCATCACCCGCTGTTGCATGCCGCCGCTGAGTTGGTGCGGATAATCGCGCATCCGGCGCTCGGGCTCGGAGATGTTGACGAGCTTGAGCAACCGCGCGACTTCAGCATCAGTAGCATCGTTGGGACGGTGCAACTGCAACACTTCCTTGATTTGATAGCCGATGCGGAACACGGGGTTCAGCGACGACGCCGGCTCCTGAAAAACATAGGAAATCTTCGCGCCGCGAATCGAGCGGAGCCGCTCCTTGTCCATCTTCAACACGTCTTCGCCTTCGAGGAGGATTTCGCCGCCTTTGTAAACGCCCGGCGGCGTGGCGACGAGCTTCGCCAGCGAAAGCGCCGTGACGCTCTTTCCGCATCCGCTCTCACCGACGAGCGCGAGAGTCTCGCCGCGCTGGATGGTGAAACTGACGTCATCGACCGCGTGCACTTCGCCTTCATCGGTGAAGAAACTCACCTGCAAGTTGCGAACATCAAGCAACGCACTGTTCGTGCTCATGCCGTTTTGGCCTCGGCAGTACGGAGCTTGGGGTCGAGGGCATCTCTCAACGCGTCGCCGAAGAGATTGAATGCGAGCACGATGAAGAACATGGCGACGGTCGCGCCGCCGAGTTCGTACCAGTAGCCCTGCCAGAGGCGGATTTTGGCGTCGCTGATCATCACGCCCCAACTCGGCTCGCCTTGGACGCCGACGCCGAGGTAACTCAGGATTACTTCGGTGAGGATCGCGCCGGGGAAACGCAGCGAGAAGCTGATGATGACCAGATGGAGCACGTTCGGAAGAATATGGCGGAAGATGATCGAGAGATTCCCGACGCCGAGCGATTTGGCGGCGAGCACATACTGGCGATCGCGATGCTTGAGATACTCGCCGCGGATGAGCCGGCACAGACCCACCCAAGTCGTTAGGCCGATGCCGAGGCACACGCCGAACAAGCCCTTCCCGACGACCATGGCAATGGCCAGGATGAACAGCAGATAGGGCACAGAGTCGAAGACGGTGTACACCCACGTGATGAGATCGTCCACCCATCCGCCGAAGAAACCCGCCAGCGCCCCGAAGATGACCGCGATCGGAATCGCAATCAGCGACGTGTAGATGCCGACCTCAAAGGCGATGCGCGTGCCCTGGATTACTTGTCGGAACACGTCGCGCCCGAGCGAATCCGTGCCGAGTGGATGGCCCAACGACGGCTTGGCAAAACGGTTCTCAAATTGGACCACTTTGTAGGGCGGCGTTTCCTGTCGTAGGCGGTAATACCAATAAATGCTCTCGGCGTACACCGCCACGAACGCGTAGAACACGATGATGATGAGGCACGCCATGGCCATGCGGTTGTGGCGAATCTGGCGCCAGGCGTTTTTCCAGAGCGAGACGGCGGCCTCCGCGTCCCGTTTGGGCTTGGCGGCTTCGACCGCGATGTGATTGAGCGTGGGAGCGGTCATCGGAGTTTGATTCTCGGGTCGACCATGGCGTAACAGATGTCGGTGAGCAGGCTGGCGAACACGTACAACACCGAACCCACGAAAACGGTGGCTTTAATGACGGGGTAATCGGTGGAGTTGATGGCCTCGACATTGAGGTAACCGAGGCCGGGGACGCCGAAGAATGTTTCCAGCAGCAGATTGCCCGTGTACAGGAAGGGAATCGTGAGCACGACGCTGGTCAACACGGGGATCATGGCGTTTTTCAGCACGTGCTTGAATAGCACCGTTCGTTGCGTGCAACCTTTGGCGAACGCGGTGCGGACGTAATCCTGGTACATTTCGTCGAGCATCACGGTGCGGAAGAAACGGACTTCGCTGCCCAACCCGCTGATGACACCGACGACGACGGGCAGGATCAGATAGCGGGCGGATTCAAATCCCCAGATTGGGAAAACGCCCCATTGATAGGCGAGTACCTGCTGGGCGACCATGATGTACACGAGGTAGCTCACGCTCAGCCCGACCACCGACAGTATCACGATGCTGCGGTCGATCCAGGTGTTGCGATAGTACGCGGCGAGCATGGCAATCGTGATCGACACGACCAATTCAATGATGAAAATCGGCACGGCCAGGATCAACGACGGTAACATGCCATTGAGCACCAGCGTGGAGACTTTCTGGTTGCTGGCAAACGAGCGGCCAAAGTCGCAGGTCGCCAGTTGCTTCATGTAGTGGAACCATTGGGAGTTAAACAGCCGCCACCACGGGCCCTGGTGCGCCGCTTCGAAGTTGAAAAACTTCGGTCCGTCCAATCCCAATTGCTGGCGCAGCGCCGCGATTTCGTCGGGCGAGGCGTGTTTGCCGAGCATCTGCGTCGCGGCATCCCAGCCGACGACATTGAACAAAATGAACGTGATGAAGGCCACACCGAGTACCACGGGAATCACGTACAACGTCCGCCGGATGATATAGGCCAGCATGGTTTCGTCCGTCTATTGTTTCATCAATGCGGGGTCGGTCCTGTAGAACTTCATGTTCGGGTACGGGAACGCGTGGAACTTGTAGTTCTTAAGCCAGGGTTGTTCGAGTCCGAACGAAAGCGGGTACGCCAGCAGAATCCACGGACTGTCCTCGATCACCATGTTTGCCAGTTTCTTGTATAACTCCGTTCGCTCGGGCGAATCCTGCATGATCGTGGCCCGGTCGTACAGGCTGTCGAATTCGGGGTTGCTGTAGTTCGTGTGATTCGGGCCGGGGGAGATGCTCTTGGTCGTGAAAAGTTGCAGGTAATTCTCCGCGTCGGGATAATCCGCGACCCACCCCAGGCGGAACATCTGCTGCTGTTTGCGCTCCATCTTCTTGAGGAACTCAGGCCAGTTGTTGTAGCTCGGCTTCAGCTCCACGCCGATCTTGTTGACGAAGTCCGCCAAAAGATCGAACGACTGCCGTTCTTCAGGCTCGCTGGCGTTGCGAAGCTCGATGGTCAGGGTCAGCCTCCGCCCGGTCTTTGGATCGATGCCGTTCGGGTACCCGGCCTCGGCGATCAACTGCCGCGCTTTCTCCAGATTGAAGGCATACGGCCTCGGCCGCGTGTCATCGTGACCCGACATGCCCGGCGGGATCGGATCGTTGGCTGCGAGCATGCGCTGGTTGTAGAATTCCACCCACTTGTCGATGTCGACGGTGTAGGCGAGCGCTTGGCGTAGTTTCTTGTGGCGCGCCGCAACCTCGGGGTCTTTCGACGTGCCGACCACCGGATCTTCCATGTTGAAACCCAGGTACTCCGTCCACAACTCCGGCGCTTTCTCCAATCGGATTCCTTTCTTTCGGAGGTCCGGCGTCAGTTCGCGCTGGGGCGTGATCACGGCCGAAAAATTGTCCCGGGAAATGCCAGCCGTGGCCAGTTGACCATTTAGAAACAACAGCCACTCCGTCGAACTGTCCGAAATGACATACTGCGTGACTTGATCGATGAATGGGATCTGTTTGCCCGCGTCGTCGAGCAGCCCCTTCTCCTTGTCCCCTGGCTCCCCGCGCGTCGGATAAGAATCTCCGTGATACGTCGGGTTGCGTTGATACACGATGCGGTAGTTGCGCCACTTCCAGTCGCCGACGATGTATGGGCCGGTGCCGACGGGATGGTTGAGGAATTCCTGGCCGTAATACTCCACGGCTTCTCGCGGCACCGCGAACGTATAGCTCATCGTCAAAATCCAGATCAGTTGCGGGTACGGCTGTGTCAATTTGACCTGGATTGTGTAGCGGTCAGGCGCTTGAAACCCTTTGACGGGTTCATCGTAGGTGACACCCTTGTCCATCGACCTTTTGTGGTATTCATCGATGCCGACGACGCGGCCCTCGAAAATCCAGAAACAATTGCTGCGAGTCTTCACGTCGGCAACGCGTTTCCACGAATAGATGAAATCCGCCGCTGTCACCTCGCGGCCTTTGCCGCCGGGAAAACAGGGGTCATCGGCAAACATCATGCCCTTCTTGAGGTGGAACGTGTAGGCAAGCCCATCCCGCGAGACCTCCGGCATTCCTTCCGCCAGCATGGGCCGCGCGGTGTAAGGTCGCACGAGATACTCGTATTCGTACAGACCCTCGAAAACCTTGTAGATGGCGTGGGCGCTTGGCACATCCGCCGACGTGATAGGGTCAAATCCCCGAATCCGGTCGGTCCCGCCAAAATAACGCTCGCCAGTCCCGGCGGGAACCATCGCCGCCCTCGTGCAGGGTGTGCCAACGCTCCCCAAGAATTCGATCGCGACAACTGCCGCTGCAATCAGGTGATGGGGCAATCGCAACTTGAACATCGTGCCGTTTGGAGTCGAGGTTAAGGAGTCGATGGCGCCGCTGCTGGTTGCGACGCGGGTGTTGTTTGCTGAGCGCTTCCTGATGGAGCCGGGGTTGCCGCAGGAGTTTGGGACGCCGCCGGTGCCACAGGTGCCGCCTCCGGCGAGGCAGGGGTGGTCGGCTGTGACGCGAATGGGAGCGCGGGCTGCGTAGGCGTAGGCGCGGCGGGCATCGTCGCCAACGTCCGACGCATCAACGAACCGCCCGTCTTTGAGCGGTGAGAATGCAGCACAGCCAGGATCAACGTGGTTGCCAGCAGCAGGCAGGCACACCAAATCGTCATGCGCACCAGTGCGGTGGTCGTACCCGCGCCGAAGACCGTCTCGGTCATGCCG
>JBGPVO010000113.1:0-5680 GCA_041491705.1 Verrucomicrobiia bacterium | reverse complement strand
CATGGGTTGGCGGATTTCGATCTCTATGTGCCGGGCGTGGCGCTTCCTGCGTTCATTCTGCTCGGCACGATCCAAGGATTGAAGGAATTGCCAAGAACCGACTCAGTGCCGCCACGACGGCGGGCGAACTGGTTCGTGGCCGCTATCTGCGTGGCAGTAGTGGTGGCAGTGTTGTGGATCGAGAGTCAGGCCCTGGGCGCGGCGATGATCCGTAATGCAGCTCGCGCGCGTGTGAAGACCAACCCATCGCGAGCTCTTGATGACGCCAAACTGGCGGCGAAAATGGCCCCTTGGAATCCGCAGTTTCAAACGAGTCTGGGTGAGGTGGCGCTGCAGGCTGGAAAACCTGAAGAAGCCATGGCGGCCTACCGCCACGCCATTGAGGACGACCCGTACCGAGCCGCATATTGGTGGCAACTTGCAAGGGTCAAAATCGCCACGCATGGCGTTGATGCAGAAGCCCTTCAACTCCTCGAGAAGGCAGTCGAGTTGAACCCGACGAATCCCCGCTACGGTCAGGCCCTGGCAGTAGCCAAGGAAAGCGTTAGACAATCCCCAAGCTCTTTGCTACAGTCCGACCCCGCCAAGGAAGCAGGGTCCTCCAACTAATAGATACTCCTTGGCGAAAACAGACCATGCGTTGTGCCGAGGCGCAGGTTTGACAGACTGATGGCGAGTTGATAGAAAAACGCCCCTTTTAACTTCAAAAGGATGGAACCATGGAACTGGAACTGGAGCAAATTAAGGCGATTATCGCCATGATGAAGGACAACGACCTTTCCGAGTTCTCAATGGAACAGGATGGGTTGAAAATCCGCATCAAACGCGGCCCCGAGGGATTCCAGCAAACGGTAACCCTCCCACCCGCAGCCCCGCCCCAGCTTGCGGCCGCTCCCGTCCCGACCCAGGCGCCTGCGGCGGCACCCGCAGCCCTCGCTTCAGCCGCACCCGCAACCGACGTCAAGCACATCGCGTCACCGATGGTAGGCACGTTTTATCGCTCTCCGTCTCCAGACGCGCCGCCGTACGTCGAGGTCGGCCAGGAGGTTGATGCCGAGACCGTCGTCTGTATCATCGAGGCCATGAAAGTGATGAACGAAATCAAGGCTGAAGTGAAGGGCGTCGTCACCGAAATCGTGGCCGAAAACGCCAAGCCCGTGGAGTTTGGCCAGAAACTGTTTGCGGTGCGCGTCAAATAGCCTGACGCCGCAAAATCGTTTCAACCACAGCG
Organism: Verrucomicrobiia bacterium; assembly: GCA_041491705.1. Taxonomy (GTDB): domain Bacteria; phylum Verrucomicrobiota; class Verrucomicrobiia; order Palsa-1439; family Palsa-1439; genus Palsa-1439. Next base: position 4,449 of record JBGPVO010000113.1, on the reverse strand, counting down.
AGTCCAGATCGCCATGTTCGACAAGATTCTGATAGCCAACCGAGGCGAAATTGCCGTGCGCATCATCCGCGCGTGCAAAGAACTGAGTATCCGCACACTGGCTGTCTACTCGAAGGCGGACGCGGACTCGCTCCACGTGCAGTTGGCGGATGAGGCGATCTGCATCGGCGAAGCCCCCAGCAAGGAAAGCTACCTGAAGATCGACCGCATCATCAGCGCCGCGGAGGTCGGCGACGTCGAGGCGATCCACCCCGGCTACGGGTTCCTTTCCGAAAATGCCCATTTCGCCGAGGTTTGCGAAAATTGCAACATCAAGTTCATCGGCCCGCCCAGCTCCGCCATCCACGCCATGGGTGACAAGGTCGCGGCCCGCGAGACGATGCGGAAGGCGGGGGTGCCCGTCGTGCCCGGCAGCGACGGTCCGGTCGAGAACGAGCAGGACGCGTTGAAAATCGCCCGCAAGATTGGCTACCCTGTCATCGTAAAGGCGGCGGGTGGCGGCGGCGGACGCGGCATGCGCGTGGCCCACAACGACCCGAGCCTCGTCAAAGGCTACCACACGGCCCGTTCCGAAGCCGAACGCGCGTTCTCCAACTCGGCTGTGTACATTGAACGGTACATCGAAAACCCGCGTCACATCGAATTTCAGATTCTGGCTGACCGCAAAGGCAAGACGCTTCACCTCGGCGAGCGCGACTGCAGTTTGCAGCGCCGCCATCAAAAACTTCTCGAAGAATCGCCTTCGCCAGCGATCACGAGTGACATCCGCAAGAAAATGGGCAAGGCGGCAATCAAAGGCGCGGAAGCCGTCGGCTATGTCAATGCGGGAACCATTGAGTTCCTGCTCGATGTGACCGGCGAATTCTACTTCATTGAGATGAACACGCGCATCCAGGTCGAACATCCCGTGACGGAAGAAGTCACGGGGATCGACATCGTGAAGGAACAAATCCGTATCGCCGCCGGCGAAGAACTCGGCTATGACCAGAAGGACATCCAATTTCAAAAGCACGCCGTCGAGTGCCGCATCAATGCCGAAGACCCATTCAACAACTTCCAGCCCAGCCCCGGCCGCATCGAGTTCCTGCATGTCCCCGGTGGGCACGGTGTGCGCGTGGACACGCACGTATACGCCGGCTACGTCATTCCGTCGCATTATGACTCGATGATCGCCAAGCTGATATGCTACGGTCGCGACCGACGCGTGGCATTGGATCGCATGGCCCGCGCGTTGGACGAGTTCATCATCAGGGGAATCAAGACGACGATTCCGTTGCACAAACTGACATTGAAAGACCCGAATTTCCGTCGAGGCCGATACTCGACGAACTTCGTGGAACGGCTCCTGGCGGCCAGTCAGCCGTTGGTGCCGCCGAAGGCCGGGGAATCAACGCCCGCGCACGTGGGCACCCCGGAGTAGTGCTGGGAATTTGACAGGGAGGACATGAAAAAGATCGCGATGCTGACCGGCGGCGGCGACTGCCCCGGATTGAACGCCGTGATTCGAGCCGTGACGCGCAAAGGGCTGCTCGAAGGCTATGAAGTATTGGGGTTCCGCAATGGTTGGGCCGGTGTATTGAAGGGCGATTATTTCCCCCTCACGCGCGAGCGCGTGTCGGGAATCCTGCACCTCGGCGGCACGATCCTGGGCACGTCGCGCACCAATCCGACCGACGAACAACTCGATACGATCGTCAAACACATCAAGAGCATCGATCTCTCCGCGCTGGTGGCGATCGGTGGCGACGACACGCTGACTGTCGCGTCCCGCCTGCACAAGCGCGGTGTGCCCGTGATTGGGGTGCCGAAGACCATCGACAATGATATCGACGGCACCGACCAGACGTTCGGCTTCGACACGGCCATCAACATCGCCGCCGAGGCCCTCGACCGCCTTCACACCACCGCGGAAGCGCACAGTCGCGTGTTGGTGGTGGAGTTGATGGGCCGACAGGCCGGCTGGATCGCGCTCGAAGCCGGCTTGGCCGGTGGCGCGGACCTGGTGTTGCTGCCCGAATTCCCCATGTCGCTGGCCGAGATTTGCCAGATCATCAAGCAGCGTCAGGCGGGCGGGAAAAACTTCTCCATCGTCGCGGTCGCCGAAGGTTTCAAGCTGGAGGGCGCGGAGGTCACGGCGAGCAAGGAACTCGACGCGTTCGGCCACGTGCGACTGGGTGGTATCGGCGAAACGCTCTGCAGGGAGATCGAGAAAATCACGGGCGTCGAAAGCCGCGCGGTGGTGCTGGGCCATATCCAGCGCGGCGGCTCGCCCAGCGCCTACGACCGCGTGCTTGGTACCCGCTACGGCGTGAAGGCGGTCGAACTGGCGATGAACGGGGAATTCGGCCAAATGGTCGCCTTGCATGGCCCTGACGTCGTCGGTGTCGCCCTCGACTCGATCATCACCGAGGTCACCGACAGGAAAACCGGCAAATCGACATTGCGGGTACGCAACCGCCGTGTGCCGAACGAACTGTACAATGTCGCAAAGGTTTTCTTTGGCTGATGTCAAAGATCCGTCTCGTCCGCTGCCGGTTGTATGGGTTCATCGACACCACGTACGTCGAGGAACTTGACCCGGGTGAAGTGGCGCGCGACTTGATCGCGGGCGGCGCGGACATCCTCCAGGTGCGGGCGAAGCAAAGCTCGCACGCCGAGCGTGTCGACATCGCGCTGAAAGTTGTCTCCGCCGCGTTCCAATACAACGTGCCCGTCATCATCAACGACGACATCGACGTGGCATTTGAGACCGGCGCGGACGGCGTGCACCTCGGGCAGATGGATTGGGCGGCCATCCCGCGTGACGAACGGGCCGACCGTCTGGCGAACATGCGCATCGTTGGACGCAGCACGCATTCGCTCGAACAGGCGCTCGCGGCGGAGCGCGACGGCGTCGATTACATCGGCGTCGGCCCCGTGTTTCCGACCGCCACGAAGCCCGACGCGAAACCCGTCGGCATTGAGTTGGTCCGTGAGGTCGCGGCGCAGGTGAAGATACCGTTCTTCGCGATCGGCGGGATCACGTTGGACAATATCAACCAGGTCCTCGACGCCGGCGCGACGCGGGTGGCGGTCGTCTCGGCGATCCTGAAAGCGCCCGACGTGACGGGAGCCGCTGCGGCGTTCAAGAAACAATTAGGCGGTGTGAAATGAGCGTTCTCATCACAGGTTCGGTCGCGCTCGACAGCGTCAAGACGCCGGTCGAGGAACATCATGATATGCTGGGAGGCTCGGCCAGCTATGCCTCGGTGGCCGCGAGCTTTTTTGTGCCGGTCAACATGGTCGGGATCGTCGGGACTGATTTCCCGAAAAACTACATCGACCTCTATCGCAAACACGGCATCGATCTCGACGGCCTGCAGATCACGGACGGCAAGACGTTTCGCTGGAGCGGCGAGTACGAATGGGACCTGAACAAACGGCGCACATTGTCGGTCTGTCTGAACGTCTTCGAGACGTTCCAGCCAAACCTGCCCGACAGCTACAAACGCACGCCGTATGTTTTCCTGGCGAACATCTCACCGCAACTGCAAATGCACGTGCTGGCACAGGTTACCGCGCCGAAGTTCATCGTGGCCGACACGATGGACTTGTGGATCGAGACCCAACGGGACGCATTGACCGAACTTCTGCGCAAGATCGACTGTCTGGTGCTCAATGAAAGTGAGGCCCGCGAGTTCACCAAGCAGACCAATCTCATCAAGGCCGGTCGCCAAATCCTGAAATCTGGCTCGAAGGATTCGGGCCGGGGCCCGAAGTACGTGGTGATCAAGAAGGGCGAACACGGTTGCCTGTTGTTCGCAGACGACTTCTTTTTCAGCGCGCCGGCGTATCCGCTCGAAGACATCCACGACCCGACCGGCGCGGGCGATTGCTTCGCGGGTGCGTTCGCAGGCTATCTCGCCCGCGTCAACCGCATCGATCACGACTCACTGCGAAAGGCGATCATCCACGGCAGCGTCATCGCCTCGTACTGCGTCGAAGATTTCAGCCTCACTCGACTCCAGTCGCTTACCCAACCCGAAATCAACGAGCGCTACGACCTGTTCAAGTTGATGAGCCACTTCGAGGTCGGGTGAGGGCTGGTGTAGAGGCGCTCCGAAAGCTTTCGGAGCGCCGAGATTCTAGGGAATGACCGCCACGCTTCATGGAAGCGTGGATACAACATCGTTGGAGATTCAGAACCCGGCGCGCTCGATTTCGCTTTCGCCGAAAAGGACTTCGCGGGCCTGCTCATATTCGGTTTCGGGGATGAGGACGCGAGTGTCGCGGGCGAGGTCGTCGAGATTCGGGTCAGCGCTTTTCTCTTCCATCGTCGGATGAAGGTTCCACTTTTCCAGGATCAGCACGACCATCTCGGATTTGATCGCCTGGCCTTCAAATACGGTTTTCAGGCTCATTTCCATTGTCCAGTTCGACGAACAGGTGCAAGAGGTAGCCGAGCAGATG
>JBGPVO010000112.1:0-5711 GCA_041491705.1 Verrucomicrobiia bacterium | reverse complement strand
CTGACCGTTCCGCACAAGGTCCTCGCCCTTGATTGCCTCGACGAAATCGATGCGGAGGCCGCCAAGCTGGGAGCGGTCAACACGGTCGCGATCGAGAAAGGCAAAGTGCGCGGATTCAACACCGACGGCTACGGCTTTCTCAAGGCGGTCAAAGAAGAGTTCAACCTGTCGATTCGGGGCAAGCGTGTGCTGGTGCTGGGCGCGGGCGGGGCAGGGCGGTCGATCGCGGTGAAATGCGCCATGGAGGGAGCCGCCAAGGTCATCGTCGCCAACCGCACGCCGGCCAAGATTGAGCCGGTGGCCCGCGAAATCCGCAACACCAAAAGTGAATTCCTGTCGCTCGCGCTCTCCACGGCTGAGATTGGCAAGGTGATTCACGAAGTAGACCTGATGGTAAATGCCACGTCTGTCGGATTGAAGGATGGTGATTCCCTGGGGCTGGACGCCAAGTTGTTTGCGCCGCACCTGCACGTGTACGATACGATCTACCGTCCTGCGGAGACGGAACTGTTGCGTGTCGCGGAACACGGCGGGGCCAAGGTGGCGAATGGACTGAGCATGTTACTGCACCAGGGCGTGAAAGCGTTCGAGATTTGGACGAAGCGGAAGGCGCCGCTGGCGGTTATGCGCCGCGCACTGCGGGCAGCCGTCTATGGGGATAAACCGTGACCTGGTTACGGCTCTACCTCGATTTCATCGTGTTCGCGTTCGGGGCGGTGATTGGCAGCTTCCTCAATGTATGCGTGCATCGGATGCCCCGCGAACAATCAATCGTTACGCCGCCGTCGCACTGTCCGCATTGCAACCAGCGCATCCGTTGGATCGACAACATACCGTTGGTCAGCTACCTCGTGCTCCGGGGCAAGTGTCGTCACTGCGGCGCAAGCATCAGCCCCCGGTATTTTCTGGTCGAAGCCCTGACCGCCGTGTTGTTCCTGCTGATGTGGCTCAAGTTGACGCAGTGGGACCACCCGCCGGTGCACGGGATTTACTTTCTGAAAGGTCCGATCAACTGGCTGGTCATCGCCGGTTTAATCGTTGCAACATTCATCGACTTTGAGCACTATATAATTCCCAACGAAATCACGATCGGCGGGATTCTTGTGGGGTTGGTGTTGAGCGCGGTGTATCCGCCGCTGCAGCCGGTGGATTTCTTTACATCGTGGATGCTGAAGTTCGGACCGGCGGGCATGCCAGCGTGGGGCGTTGGACTATTCCGGTCGTTTTCGGGAGTGCTGGTGGGCGGCCTGACACTGTTGGCCGTCGCGATGATTGGCGAGGCGATTTTTCGGAAAGAGGCCATGGGCATGGGTGACGTAAAGCTGCTGGCCGGCATTGGGGCATTCTTTGGCTGGCAGTCGACGTTGTTTACGCTTTTCGTGTCGTCCATGCTCGGCGGGGTGGTGGGGTTGGCCCTCGTTGCCGGGAGCAAGAAGGGCTGGCAGAGCCGCATCCCGTACGGGCCGTACATCGCCTTCGGAGCGTTGCTGTGGATGTTCTACGGGCGTGAGATTATGAACTGGTACGTGAGTTTCATTCGAGGATAGCGATGCCGCAACTGCGATACTTCACCGCGGGCGAATCCCACGGTCAATGTCTGATCGGGGTGGTGGAAGGTTTGCCGGCCGGTCTCAAGATCGACCTCGCAGCCATCAACCGCGATCTGGCGCGCCGCCAACAAGGCTACGGCCGCGGTGGCCGGATGAAGATCGAGGCCGACCAGGCCGAAGTGCTCTCGGGCGTACGCCACGACGAGACCATCGGCTCGCCGCTCACAGTGATGGTCAAGAACCGGGATTTCAAAATCAACGAGTTGCCGCCGGTCACGAAACCCCGCCCCGGTCACGCCGATCTCGCGGGCGTGATCAAGTACGACCGCCAAGACGCGCGCGACATCCTCGAACGCTCGAGCGCCAGGGAAACGACGGTGCGCGTGGCCATTGGCGGCGTCTGCAAGCTGCTGCTGGCCGAGGTCGGTATCGACATCGTTGGCCACATCGTCGGCCTTGGGCCCGTGCAGGCAAAGACCGACGGCCTGACATTTGCGCAGATTCGTAAGCGCAGCGAAGCAAGCGAGGTCCGCTGTGCCGACCCCGACGCCGAAAAGCAGATGATTGAGGCCGTCGATGCCGCCAAAGCCCAAGGCGATACGCTGGGCGGCGTGTTTGAAGTGGTTGCCATCGGCGTTCCGATCGGTCTCGGGAGCCACGTGCAGTGGGACCGGAAGCTCGATGCGAATCTGGCGCGAGCGTTGATGAGCATCCAGGCCATGAAGGGCGTCGAGGTTGGGCTTGGATTTGAAGCGGCCCGGCGATTCGGCTCACAGGTCCACGACGAAATCCTGCCAGCACAGGAAGGCGTCCTGACCCGCACCAGCAACAACGCGGGCGGTTTTGAAGGCGGGATGACCAACGGCCAGCCTGTCGTCGTGCGGGTCGCCATGAAACCGCTGTCCACGTTGATGAAGCCGATGCGTTCGGTGGACATCCAAACGGGTCAGGAAGTGAAAGCCACCGTGGAACGCTCCGACGTCTGCGCCACGCCGGCGGCAGCCGTCATCGGGGAAGCGGTCGTAGCGTTCGAACTGGCGAAGGCGCTGCTCGACAAGTTCGGTGGCGACAGCGTTCGCGAGTTGAAGCGAAACGTGGACAGCTACCGCGCCGCCTGCAAACGGTGGTGAAGGCAGTCCGTGGCGCAACGGCGCACGTCTACAAGGTCTTCTTCAGTTCGAGCTTGGCGATCTTGCCGGTGGCTGTGCGGGGCAGTTTGTCCACGACGCGGATTTCGCGCGGGATTTTGTAATCGGCGAGTTGCTCGCGACAGAACCGCAGAATCTCGTTCGGTTCAAGGCTCGCGCCATCGACCGGGCTGACGAAGGCAATGGGGACTTCACCGCGTTTCTCATCGGGCTTCGGCACCACCGCCGCCTCGCGAACGTTGGGGAACTGGTGCAAGACTTCCTCGATCTCGCGCGGATACACATTCATACCGCGCACCAGCAGCATCTCTTTGCGGCGGTCCACGATAAAGATGTAGCCATCCTCGTCCTTCTTGCCCATGTCGCCCGTGTGCAGCCAGTAGTCGCGCAGGGCGGCGGCAGTTTCCTCAGGGTGATTGTAGTAACCGAGCATGACGTTCGGCCCGCGCACGACGATTTCGCCAACCTGCCCGGTGGGCAACTCGTGGCCGTGGTCGTCGACAATCTTCACCTCGATGTCGGGCAAGGGCAGGCCGACCGACCCGGCCTTGCGCACGCCGCGGATGGGATTGAAGGACACCACGGGTGACGCCTCGCTCAGTCCGTACCCCTCCAGCAACGGAAAGTGGAACTTCCGGTCGAACTTCGTCAGCGTCTCGCCTGGCAGGGGAGCGGCGCCCGAAACGGCCAGGCGCAGCTTCAGCACCCAATGCAGCCAGAACGGGATTTTGGCGTCCGCCAGCGCCTGGAACAACTGCGGGATGCCGATCAGGATCGTCGCTCGGTTGCGAATGATCTCGCGCATGGCCGCCTTGAACGGTTGGACGGATTTGATGAGCACGATACCCGCCCCCATCGACAGTGGCGTGAAAATGCACACGGTCAGCATGAAACTGTGGAACATCGGCAGCAACAGCGTGAGCCGATCATCCGTCGTTTCTTCGAGCGCCTTGACGCAACTGTGCACGTTGGACGCAATGTTGGCGTGGGTGAGCATCGCGCCCTTGGCTTTGCCCGTCGTGCCGGACGTGTAAATAATCACCGCGAGATCCGTCGGCTCAATGGGAGGCCAGGCCGGCGGAGTTGTCGCCGCTTCCCGCCCAAGCTCGGCGAGCGGGGCCACCGTGACCCGCTGCAATTTGGCGACGGTCTCATCGAAGTCCTCCGACGTAATGAGGCACTTGAGCTGGCAGTCATCCAGAATGTGCTGGATCTCAGGAGCCTTGAGGAAGTTGTTGATGGGCACGACGGTCGCGCCTGACTTCAACGCGGCGTACAGCGCGAAGATGAACTCGGGACAGTTTTTCAGCAGGATCCCCACGCAATCGCCCTTGCCGACACCGTAGCCGGCCTGCAAACGGGCGCCATAGCGATGGATGTGCGCGGCCAGATCGGCATTCGTGATGCGGTCGCCGCCCCAATAAATGCAGACCTTGCGCGGCTGAGCCGCCACCACCGTGTCAAACCGGGCTATGACGGTTGATTCTACCATGCGGAAACACGGACAATTCCTACCAGAGGAAAGACTTCTTCTCGGCCACCAACTGATCGTTGTCCCAGAGGCTCACCCGCCAGGCCGAGACGGAGCCGCCCGAGCGAAAGTCCTCGCCGCGCACCGCAAAGAGCTTCGAGGACTCCCCGTGGGGGACGTAATCCTGCTCAAAGATTGTGTTCGGTTTGGCCACCTGACGATACTCGAACTTTACCCGATCCACGCTCGCGGGGGTCCAACGGACATAAAACTCCTCGCGCTGGGCGTCGATGCCCAGGTCGCGCGGTTCGTACTGGATGCGAGAGGCTCGATCGTCGGCGAACAGGTCCTCGTCGACAGGGTCTATGTCTTTGAGGTGCGTCCGGCTGGTGACTTCCAGCACGCGCGGCGTCGTGGTGGAGCAGGCGAGCGTGAGGAAGGTGGCAACCGTTGCCAAGCAAACGACAATGAAGCGGCGCGGTGGGACACCGCGCCCTACCAACGACGTGCGAAATGGTTCTTTCATTCCCGGGATCCTTCGACGACGAGAGTAATTTCCCCTTTGATGGAACGGTTCTCAAGCTTTTTCAGGATCGTCGCCAGATCGCCGCGGATGACCTCCTCGAACTTCTTGGTCAACTCCCTCGCGACAACCGCGTGGCGATTCCCCAGGAGATCGTGCATGTCGCGGAGGCTCTTCAACAGCCGATACGGTGATTCGAAGAACACCAGCGCGTAGGGCAGGGGAGCGAGACGGGTGAGGGCGTTACGCCGTTGTCCCGACTTGTGGGGGAGGAATCCGCAAAAGAGGAACGATCCGGATTTCGATATGGGAGTAAACCCGCTGGCGACAAGGGCGGCGGTGACAGCCGAGACGCCGGGAACGGTTTCCACGTCGATTCCCGCATCGATGGCGGCGCGAATCAGCCGCTGCCCCGGATCGGAAACGGTGGGCATTCCCGCATCGGAAACGAGGGCGATGCGGCGGCCCTGCTGCATGTCCTTCAGCAATTCGGGCGTCCGTTTGGCCTCGTTGAACTCATGATAGCTGACCAGCGGCTTCCTGATGGCGTGGCGGGCGAGCAGCAGGCCCGTGTGACGGGTGTCCTCCGCGGCAATGAGGTCGGCCTCACGCAGCACGCGCAGGGCGCGCAACGTGATGTCCTCCATATTGCCAATGGGCGTGCCGACGATGTAGAGCCTGCCTTGTCCCGAAGACATGTTGCGACTCTATTGAGCCGCAGGGGAAAAAACAAGCGTGGGCGCTCGTGCGTTTCGAGTGTGTCGTTGGGAGGGCGAGGCTCCTGCAGAGCCGCTTCGTGCGCTACCAACCACGGCTCGCCGTGAGGCTCGCCCTCCCATTCAACGAAGCGCAGCTACAACGGGCTGTGTGAACTTGCCGGTTCGGGCGGCTGACTGTACGCGCGGCCAGCGCGGAAGGATTCGACCAATGCCTCGAGCTGGGTGACAAATGGTTGCTGGCCGGCGGCGCGCGCCAATTCGATGGCCTTCTGAGTCGTCGCGACGGCCTCGGTGAATCGG
>JBGPVO010000111.1:0-5739 GCA_041491705.1 Verrucomicrobiia bacterium | reverse complement strand
TTCAATCCGTGACCCGTGATGCACAACACGAGCGACTCGCTCGGTTTGACCCGGCCAGCCTCGACGAGGCGCCTGGCCGCAGCCACGGTCACCCCGCCCGCCGTCTCGGCGAAAATCCCTTCGGTCTCGGCCAGCAATCGGATTCCCGCGACGACTTCGTCATCGTTTGGATTCTCGGCCCACCCGCCCGTCTGCTTCATTGTTTGGATCGAGTAAAACCCATCCGCCGGGTTGCCGATGGCCAGCGACTTCACGATTGTCTGCGGCTTGCTCACGGGCTTGATGATGTCGGCGCCCGCTTTCATTGCGTTCACGATCGGCGCGCAACCTTCCGCCTGGGCACCGTGGATGCAACAGCGATGCTCGTCCACCAACCCGAGTTTCACGAATTCCTTGAACGACTTGTGGATCTTCGTGATGAGGGAGCCGCCTGCCATCGGCACTACCACGTGGTCGGGCAACCGCCAGCCCAATTGCTCGGCAATTTCATAGCCCATCGCCTTCGAGCCTTCTGCGTAATACGGCCGAATGTTCACGTTCACAAAGGCCCAGCCGTACTTGCCCGCGATTTCGCTGCACAGACGGTTCACTTCGTCGTACGTGCCGCGGATGCCAATGACGTTCGTCCCATACACCAGCGACCCGAGCACCTTTCCCGTCTCCAAATCCGCCGGGATGAACACGTAACTCTTCAACCCGCCGCTCGCAGCGTTCGCCGCCACGGAATTCGCCAGGTTACCCGTCGAGGCGCACGCGACGATCTCAAAACCCAACTCGCGCGCCCGCGACAGCCCCACGCTGACCACGCGGTCCTTGAAGGATAAGGTCGGGTAGTTGACCGTGTCATTCTTGACCCAGACCTCGCGCAGCCCCAGCCGCTTCGCCAGCCGGTTCGCCCTGACCAGCGGCGTGAAGCCGACCTGGAAGCCGATAGTCGGTTCGCCCTCGATCGGCAGCAACTCGCGGTACCGCCACATCGTTGTCGGACGCGACTGGATCTTGTCGCGCGTCAGCACGGTCTTGATCAGGTCGTAATCGTAATCGACTTCCAGCGGGCCGAAGCAGAACTCGCAGACGTGCAACGCTTCCTTCGGGTAAAGCCGCCCGCACTCGCGACACTTCAAACTGGTGAAGAATCCATGTTTCGCCTTCATCCCTCTCGCTTTCTCCACCAAGAAGCAGCCGGCCACCGCGCCGAGAGGCAAAAAAACAACCTCTTCAACGTCCCCGATCTGCAGGGTCAACGATGAAGAGGCATCCACACGACTCGATTCTCTCCCTCATCTTCCCCCGCACCCGACTCGCGTCGGGCCTCGGAGCTGGAATTGGCACCTTGACTCCTCCGAAAATCTTCGGAGAACGGTTGCCGCGGTTTCTACGGGCCAGTCCCTCGACCGCTCTTGATGAGTTTGCCGTTCCGCCTGTCGCGAAACAGCGTGAGGGACTATATCAAAGAACAAACGACTGTCAACGCCTAGATGTAGTACATTTCTGGGCGGCTCTTCGCCTCCGCGCAAATCTCCTCGAACGTGACGTCGTCCGCCGCTTCCTCGGCCGCATCTTTGATTCGACGCCAGGCGCGCTTGATTTCCTCGGGACACCTCGCTTCCGAAAGCAATGGCATCTCCAACACGTCTCCCTGCACCGCCCGCAGAACGTCCCCAACCGTGATCTCTCGCGGGGCCTTGGCCAACGCGTATCCCCCCGCCTTCCCCCGCCAGCTTTGTATGAGGCCCTTGCTCTTCAGCTCAATCAGGATCTGTACAAGGTAGTTCGCCGGAATCGCCTCCCTCGCCGCAATTTCCTCGATGCGAAGCGGTCGCGCACTCGGGTGATGGAGAGCCAAAGCTTCCACCGCACGGCACGCATAATCACTTTTTACCGATGCCTTCATTGAATCATTAGTATCTTGCCAATATTGCTTTATTTTAGCAGAAATTTACTCCCTGTCAACCATCCATTTGCACGCCGTAACAATTCTGTAGAACTTTCACGCCCATCGCTAGTTATACACGGAAAAAAAGTGATGATTCTGGTTGCAGACTGGGCACAGTTTGAGGTAATATTTGTATATCAGTTGGAGGAGGGGGAATTTAATGTCCAGCAAGCTTTTGGAGAGAAAACGCACAGTGGAAAAGTCACTTTCAAAAGAACATTTACGCCCGATGGAGGCCCTCGGTGCCAGCGATTATACCGCCGACAAGATCCAAAAACTCGAGGGCGTCGAAGCGGTCCGCAAGCGCCCTGCGATGTACATCGGCGACACCGGTGAGCGCGGCCTGCACCATCTGGTTTATGAAGTCGTCGACAACTCTGTGGACGAGGCGCTCGCGGGTTTCTGCAAGCACATCGAGGTCGTCATCCATGTCGACAACTCGATCACCGTCATCGACGACGGCCGCGGCATTCCCGTCGACATGCACAAGACGGAAAAGAAGCCCGCCGTCGAAGTGGTGCTGACCATCCTCCACGCGGGTGGCAAATTTGACAAGAAGTCGTACACGGTCTCGGGCGGTCTGCACGGTGTCGGTGTGACCTGCGTCAACGCCTTGAGCGAATGGCTCGAAGTCGAAGTGAAGCGCGATGGCAAGGTCCATCACATGCGCTTCAAACGCGGCAAGACCGCCTCCAAACTCGAAGTCATCGGCAAAGCCAAGGGCACCGGCACGAAGATCACCTTCAAGGCCGACAGCGAAATCTTCCCGGTCATCGAGTACAAGTACGACATCTTGGCCAATCGCCTGCGCGAATTGGCGTTCCTGAACCGCGGCATCGAGATCACGCTCAAGGACGAGCGCAACAACAAGCAGGACCTCTTCAAGTTCAATGGCGGCATCGAAGAATTCATCAAGCACATCAACCGCGCCAAGGAACCGCTCCATCCGAAGGTCATTTACGTGGCCAGGGAGAAGGACGGCATCGCTGCCGAAGTCGCCCTCCAATACAACGAAGGCTACAACGAGTCCGTCTACGCCTACGCCAACAACATCAACACCACCGAAGGCGGCACGCACCTCAGCGGGTTCCGTTCCGCGCTGACGAAGGCCATCAACCAGTACGCCAAGTCCAACAGTTTGTTGAAGGAAAAAGACCCGTCGCTCACCGGCGACGATTTACGCGAAGGTCTCACCGCGGTCATCAGCGTGAAGGTGCCCAATCCACAGTTCGAGGGCCAGACCAAGACCAAACTCGGCAACGGCGAGGTCGAAGGCATCGTCAACTCCATCGTGTACGACGGGTTGATGACCTTCATGGAGCAGAATCCACCTATCGCCCGCCGCATCATCGACAAGTCGCTCACCGCCGCACGCGCCCGTGAAGCGGCCCGCAAAGCCCGCGAAGCCGTCCGCAAGGGCGCACTGACCGGCGGTGGATTGCCCGGCAAACTGGCCGATTGTTCGGAGAAAAGCCCCGAGGAGTGTGAGTTATACATCGTCGAAGGTGATTCCGCCGGCGGTTCCGCCAAACAGGGCCGCAACCGCCAGTTCCAGGCCGTCCTGCCGATCCGCGGCAAGCTACTTAACGTCGAGAAGGCGCGCCTCGACCAGATTCTCAATAATAACGAAATCCGCACAATGATTACGGCCATCGGCACAGGGTTCGGCACCGGCGAAGGCGAAGGCGCCTTCGACATTAACCGTCTGCGCTATCATAAGATTATCATCATGACCGACGCCGACGTGGATGGCTCGCACATCCGGACTCTGTTGCTGACGTTCTTTTATCGCAAGATGCCGGAACTCATCAAAGGGCAGTACGTTTATATTGCCCAGCCACCGCTTTATAAAATCAAACGTAAAAAACGTGAGGAATATATCGAGAACGACGACCAGATGAGCCACATCCTCATCGAACTCGGTTCTGAGGATGTGGGGTTGTTTCGTCTTCGCGACAAAAAGGAATTCTCCGGTCAGCAATTAATGTCCGTTCTGGAATCGCTGCAGGAACTCGAAAAGTTGGTGGACACGATCGAGCGGCGCGGCATCAAGTTCGAAGACTATCTTGCCGCCCGCGACGAAAAGTCCGGTGAGTTTCCGTCGTACGCGGTTCGCATCAAGGAGAACGGCGTCATCCGCTTTGAGTTTGCCCGCACCGACAGGGAATGGGCCAAGCTCTGCGACAAGTACGACATCAGCCCCGACGAGGAAGTCGTTGCCGAACCGAAGAACGGCGATGACGCGAAAGCCGCAATCGCCAAGCCGCTTGAGCTTCACGAGTCAAACAGCATTCAGTCCACCATCGAGACGCTGGAGAAGAAGGGGTTTAACCTCGATCATTACGCCGCACAGGAAAAGCCGCTCTTTGAACTGGTCGAGGGTGGCGCCATCGTGGAGGGCGAGCCCCAGCCCGCCGGCCTGTCCGCCGAAGCTCCGGCGAAGGCGGGTGCGAAAGCTGAGGCCAAAAAGCCGAAAACCAAGGCCGAAGAACGGCGCTCCAATATCCATTCGATCCCGCAGATTCTCGAGCAGATCAAAGAAATCGGCAAACGTGGTCTTACCATCCAGCGATATAAGGGCTTGGGCGAAATGAATCCCGAGCAGTTATGGGAGACCACGATGGACCCCGAGCGCCGCAAAATGTTGAAAGTTGTCATCGAAGACGCGGCCAAGGCGGACGATATGTTCACAGTGCTGATGGGCGATGAGGTCGCGCCGCGCCGCCAGTTCATCGAGGATCATGCGCTGAACGTCCGTAACCTCGACATCTGATTCGTGCCGTGACGCCCGAGGCCCAGGATTTAATCGATCTGCGGCTCGCCCAGGCCACCGAAAGTCTGGGGGAAGCGCGGGTGTTGATCGATCGAAAGATGTGCCGTGGCGCGATGGATCGCGTGTATTTCACGATGTTTTATTGCGCCTGCGCACTGCTGGCGACAAAGGAGTTCGGCCCGTCCCGCGATGGCAACGTGGCCACGAAGTTCTACCGCGAATTTGTCAAAACCAGCATGATTCCGAGAGAGTTTGGTGAACGGTTCAAGCAGGCGACGCAGTTGCACCAAGATTCCGATGTCGGATCGCAGGCGCCACCCGATTGCCATCGCCTGAAGGAGTTGCTGGCAAGCGCCGAAAGTTTTGTAACAACAACGAAGCTGTTTTTGGGGAAGCCGTAGATGTATCGATAACGGTTGTGTTGATAGGAGCCTGACAGATTATGCAAGATAAGAACGTTGTGACACCGGTCAACATCAGCGAGCAGATGCAGCAAGCCTACATCGATTACTCGATGTCGGTCATCGTCGGGCGCGCGCTGCCTGACGTCCGCGATGGCCTCAAACCATCGAACCGCCGCGTGCTTTATGCGATGCGTGAAATCGGCCTGTTGCACAATCGTTCCTACTCGAAATGCGCCAAGGTCGTCGGCGAAGTCCTCGGCAAGTATCACCCGCACGGTGACGCCAGCGTCTACGACACGCTCGTCCGCATGGCTCAGGATTTTGCGATGCGCTACCCGCTCATTGACGGCCAGGGTAACTTCGGTTCGATCGATGGCGACCCGGCTGCTGCCTACCGGTACACGGAGTGTCGTCTCGAAGAAATCGCCGAAGAATTGCTCGCCGACCTCGACAAGGACACGGTCGATTTCCAGCCCAACTTTGACGAAAAGGAAAAGGAACCGGTCGTCCTGCCCGCGCGCATCCCCAATCTCCTGATCAACGGCAGCACGGGCATTGCGGTCGGCATGGCCACGAACATTCCACCGCACAATCTCACCGAAATCGTCGACGCCTGCTGTGCGTTG
>JBGPVO010000110.1:0-5773 GCA_041491705.1 Verrucomicrobiia bacterium | reverse complement strand
CTCTCCCTAAGCCCTTTGTAACTGAGATGAAGTATTTTCATAGCATTCTTGAGGAAGATTTACAATCCATTTATCCACCCATCTTATTGACTCGGCGGTTCCTGCCTTCTCGCATCGACCAGAGGCTATTCGCTTGACTATTCTCTCGATAAGGATTCAAATGGTAGTGTCATCCCGTTGAGGTCTAGGTACCTAGAGCCTGGAGGGTGTTGTGTACGCAAGTGCCCGCACAGGATCAGTTGGTGTCTCTATTCTACGCTCGGTATCAGCGTCTTTCCCGCTGTTGGCAACTGTATTCTTGACCACTGCCTTCGGACAAGGCAGTCAGACACCGGTGTTTAGCGGTGTGCCGTCAAACCTGACGGTGCAGTGCTTCAGCGATGTGCCGTATGCACTCATGAGCATGGTAGACGTCGTGCCATACGGGGTCCCCTCGAACGCGGTCGGATCTGTCGGCACCACCAACACCCTGCAGATTTGGCGCTTTGGAAACGGGGGATTACTTGAATTGTGTGGACCCCTCGCTGGCCGCGCTCAGATTGAGAATGCCATCGCGAATGGCGTACCCTGCTTGGCCTCGGTCGGAGAAACGGTGCGTCTTGCAACAGGCATTAATGGGATAAGCCAGGGATTCCGAGATAGGTATGATGCAAACCCGATCGTAGTCCTGCCCGTGGTGAATGACTTTCCGATCGGTTCCGCGGAAGTAACAATCCACGCTTTTATCATGGGTCAGTTGCTAGGTCCAGGGACTGGCACCGGGCTTAACTGGACCATTGACGTAAAGATTCTGAGTGTGGCGCCGCCGGCGAACGTGACGGCCACGGATGATTGTGGCGTCGACACGAACATCGTGTTTGCGGAGAGCCAGAGCAATCCGGGTACAAGCTGCAGCAACATCATCACGCGCACGTGGACGGCAACCGATTTCTGCGGCAACAGCGCCACCGCCACCCAGACCATTGTGGTCGCGGACACCACGCCGCCTTCGATTTCCTGCCCCGCGGCGGTGACGGTCTTCAGCGATGCGGGCCAGAGCACAGCCTCTCATGTGAGCCTCGGCACGCCGACAGCCAGCGATAACTGCTTGGCGGTGCCGACGATGACCAACAACGCGCCGACACAATTCCCGGTGGGCACCAACGAGGTGGTCTGGACGGCGACCGATTCCTGCGGCAACAGCGCCATCTGCACGCAGAACGTAATCGTGCTGGATGCGACGAACTTCCGCATCATCTCGATTCTACCGCAAGGCGACGATATCCTCGTGACGTGGATGATGCCGCTTGGGCACACGGGCGTCGTGCAGGCGACTGCGGTCGGAACCGACGGCGCTTTCAGCAACAATTTTCACGACATCAGCGTGCCGATTTTCACATCCGGCAGCGGATGGGTCACCACCAATTATCTCGACGCCGGCGCGGTGACCAACATGCCCGCTTGTTATTATCGCGTGCGATTGACGCCGTAGTTCCCAGGCTCGATAGTCTCACGCGAATGACGGCAGGAGTTCGCGTCACAGTCACCGGGGCATCCCGCTACGTTGCTGATTCTCATTGAATTGCCCCGCCGTGGATGTCATCATTTGACATTGCCGGTCCGTGACGTATTTTGAAAACCATAATTCGCCGCTGGTGTTGGATTACATATCAAGACGGGTCGCGCCTTCATGCTGAAACACGACGAACTTCAAGACAGGCAGGATTTGGGTCGGCCTGACGCGCCGCCGTCGGGTCGCTCGACCCGGGGCTTCGAAACGGAGCCAAAGAAGCCAGTTTCGCGAAAAGTGATCGGCACGGTCGTGGTGTGCGTGCTGCTGGCTCTCGGCGCCATCTGGCTGGTCCGGCATTATCGTGCGGCCTCCGCGAAAAAGGCATCCGCCAATGCCCAATCAGGTGGGGTTGTTGTGGTCGTTGTGGATGGCCGAGTGCAGCAGAGGGACGTACCCATCTATCTCGACGGACTGGGCACTGTCCAGGCATTTAATACCGTCACGGTTCACGTACGAGTTGACGGCCAACTGCAACGGGTCGCCTTCGTCGAGGGTCAGGACGTGCACGCAGGTGACCTACTCGCCCAGATCGATCCGGACCCTTTCCGCGCCGCACTCGAACAGGCGGAAGCGAAGAAGAATCAGGACGAAGCGCAACTGGCCAACGCGCGCTTGGACTTGCAGCGGAATGCTGATCTGCTGGCGCAGAAAATTGCCACGCAACAGGCGTATGACACACAAAAAGCCCTCGTCGATCAGTTCGTGGCCACGGTCAAGGCCGATCAAGCGGCGATTGATAGCGCCAGGGTTCAACTGAACTACACCACGGTCGTCTCCCCCATTGATGGCCGCATCGGCATCCGTCAGGTTGACATGGGCAACATCGTCCATGCCACCGATTCGAACGGCTTGGTGACGATCACCCAACTGCGGCCCATCTCCCTGGTCTTCACGCTACCCGAGCAGACGCTCGGACAGATACAGGCCCGAGATTCCTCGAACGACATTACCGTCCTCGCGGTGGACCGCGACAACAGCACCCTCCTTGGCGAAGGTAAGCTGGCCGTGATCGACAACCAAATTGACACCACGACCGGCACCATTCGCCTCAAGGCAACCTTTCCGAACAATGACCTCCGTCTCTGGCCTGGCCAGTTTGTTAATGCCCGCCTCTTGTTGAGCACGCGCAAGAACGGCCTCGTTGTTCCCGCATCGGTGATCCAGCGCGGGCCCGAAGGTTCGTATGCCTTCGTGATCAAGGATGACCAAACGGTGGAAATCCGCCCCGTGAAGGTGGCACAGATCGAAAAAGGTGAAGCGTTAATTGATGAAGGGCTTCGGCCCAATGAGCGGATCGTCGTCGATGGACAATACAAACTGCAGGTCGGTTCGCACATCAAAACCGCCGCGTCCGGAAAAACCAGCAATCCCGGGTCCTGACTCCTGACGGTCGACGACCGTGAACATTTCGGAACCTTTCATCCAACGCCCGGTCGCCACGTCGCTGCTGATGGCGGGCGTGGTGCTCATGGGGCTACTGGGCTACATCCTGCTGCCGATCTCCGCGTTGCCGCCGGTTGATTTCCCCACGATTCAAGTGACCGCACAGTTCCCGGGCGCAAGTCCGGACGTCATGGCGTCATCGGTCACAACACCCTTGGAGCGTCAATTCGGCCAGATCAGCGGCCTGGCGCAGATGACCTCCCAGAGTTCCTTTGGCACGTCGACCATCATTCTGCAATTCAATCTCGACCGCGACATCGATGCTGCCGCCCAGGACGTTCAAGCCGCGATCAATGCCGCCAGCGGCGTCCTGCCCAGTAACATGCCGAACCCGCCGACCTACAACAAGGTCAACCCGGCCGACACGCCCATTCTCACCCTGCAAATCACTTCGGACACGCTGCCGCTCGAAAAGGTCAACGACCTCGCCGATACCGTGCTCGCCCAGAAACTGAGCGAGGTCAGCGGGGTCGGTCTCGTCACCATCGAAGGCAATCAGAAGCCCGCGGTTCGTGTGCGCGTCAACCCCGCGGCCATTGCGTCGCTCGGCTTGAGCCTGGAGGACGTACGCACTGCTCTCACACAGAATAACATCAACGCCCCAAAGGGCAGCTTCGACGGGCCCCGCCAGTCGTACGCCATCGGCGCGAACGACCAGATTCTATCGGCGGCAGAGTACCGCCCCGTGGTGGTGGCTTATAAGAACGGTTCGCCGGTCCGGCTCGGCGACATCGGCGAGGTGGTCGATAACGTGGAGAATGTGCGCCTGGCCGGTTGGGTGGGCAACAAGCCGTCGGTCATCGTCGACATCCAGCGCCAGCCCGGTGCCAATATCATTGAAACCGCGGACCGCGTCAAAGCGTTGCTGCCGAGGCTTCGCGCGTCCATTCCGCCATCGGTGAAGGTCGCGATCCTGACGGACCGCACCGAAACCATCCGTGCCTCCGTCCACGACGTCCAGTTCACGCTGATCCTCACCGTGTTCCTGGTCGTCATGGTCATGTTCGTCTTCCTGCGAAAGTTCTGGGCCACGGTCATCCCCAGCGTAGCGCTTCCACTGGCCATCATCGGCACGTTCGGCGTCATGAAGCTCGTTGGCTTCAGTCTGGACAACCTTTCGCTGATGGCGCTGACAATCTCGACCGGCTTCGTTGTCGACGACGCCATCGTGATGATCGAAAACATCGTCCGCTTCATCGAAGCTGGAGACCCGCCGTTGCAAGCTGCGCTCAAAGGCGCCAAGCAAATCGGCTTCACCGTCATCTCGCTGAGCGTCTCGCTGATCGCGGTCTTTATTCCCCTGCTCTTCATGACCGGTATCGTGGGACGGCTGTTCCGGGAATTCGCCATCACCTTGAGCGTGGCAGTGGCGGTTTCAGCCATTGTCTCCCTCACGCTGACGCCGATGATGTGCAGCCGCTTGTTGAAGTCTGAGAAGGAACAAGCGCACGGCCGGTTCTATGAACTGAGCGAGCGGATGTTCCAGGGCATGTTGGACTGGTACGAGCGCGGCCTCCAGTGGGTGCTGCAACATCAGCCGCTGACGTTGGCCATCGCCATCACGACCCTGGTGGCGACCATCTGGCTCTATATCATCGTGCCCAAGGGTCTGTTGCCCCAACAGGACACCGGCCTCATCGTCGGTGTGACCGACGCTTCCCAATCGATCTCATTCAAAGCGATGGTCGAACGCCAGCGCGTGATCGCCGATATCGTGCGCCAGGACCCCGATGTGGTCAGCGTGGCCTCGTTCGTCGGTGCGGGCACGGTCAATGCCACCGTCAACACCGGCCGGCTGTACATCAATCTCAAACCACGCGACCAGCGGCGGGCCAGTGTCAGCGAGATCATTGACCGCTTGCGCGAGGCAACCCGGGACGCCGAGGGCATCTCGCTGTTCATGCAGGCGGTGCAGGACGTCCAGATCGACAGCCGCGTCAGCCGGACGCAATATCAGTATACGCTTGAGGACGCGGATGAGTCCGAACTATCGCAATGGGTCTCGAAGTTGCTCGCCAAACTGCGCTCGCTGCCCGAGTTGGTCGATCTGGCCACCGACCAACAATCCAGCGGCCTGCAACTGAGCATCGATGTGGACCGGGATACCGCCTCCCGGCTGAACGTCCTGCCGCAGACGATTGATGATACGCTCTACGATGCCTTCGGACAGCGACAAGTGTCGATCATGTTCACCCAGCTCAACCAGTATCGTGTCATCCTCGAAGTCGAACCGCATTTCCAACTCACGCCGGAGGCGCTGAACAAGATTTATGTGAAGTCCACCACCGGTCAAATGGTGCCGCTCAGCGCGTTCGCCCACTTGCGCACCGGGACGGCCCCTCTGGTCATCGTCCATCAGGGCCAATTCCCGGCCGTCACACTGTCCTTTAATCTGAGCCCTGGCAGTTCCCTGGGCGCCGCCATTACCGCGATTCAGCGCGCCGAGAAGGAAATCGGATTGCCGGAATCGGTGATGACCACGTTTTCCGGCAGCGCCGCCGAGTTCCGCTCGTCGCTGAAGAGTGAGCCTTTCCTAATCCTGGCTGCGATTATCGTGATTTACATCGTTTTAGGGGTGCTTTACGAGAGCTACATTCATCCCATCACGATTCTGTCGAGCCTGCCCTCGGCGGGCGTTGGCGCGCTGCTGGCTCTAATGCTGACGGGCAATGACCTGTCGCTCATAGCGCTCATTGGGATCGTGCTGCTGATTGGGATCGTGCAAAAGAACGCGATCATGATGATTGACTTCGCATTGGAAGCGGAGCGACAGGAAGG
>JBGPVO010000109.1:0-5784 GCA_041491705.1 Verrucomicrobiia bacterium | reverse complement strand
GTGCAGACGTCGCCCATGAGCATGAACGTCGCCGCGCCGTGTTCCCAGCACTCGCCCATGTTCGGGCACCTGGCTTCTTCGCAAACGGTGTGCAGCTTGAACTCGTGGAGGACGTTCTTGAGGTACGTGTAGCGCTCGCCACCGGGCACGCGCCTCCGAATCCACTCGGGCAGACGCGGCTGCGGCGCGGGTTCGATTGAAACCAATCCAGTGTCCATGTTCTTGATGGGAAGAATAGATCACGGTGTGACGTTTGTCACGCGTTGCCGACGCACCCCGTCATCCTCCCCGACCTATTTTTGAGTTGTGTTAAGCATTCCCGGGCGTTCTACTGTCGAATGATTGGATGGTGTTCTCAGCCACGGAGATATCCGCTTGCGGGCCGTCTCCGCGGGGTGAAAAGCGTATGGCGAAATGAGCAGGCGCAGAGGATTGTGGCCGACGGTTCTCGAGGTGGCTTTGCTTCTGGTGGCGGTGCTGGCCATCGGATGGGAAGTGTTCCACGCCATGCGCACCGCCAAGCAGCTCGACCTGACGTTCATCACGTTCCGCACCCTGCCCGACCTCTACTTCCGTATCGCGGACCATGTGGAGTCATCCATTGGCGAGCTGAATGAGATCCTCTTTCGCTACACCAGCAACCGTGATCGTGCCGACTTGGAAAACTTTCAGCGCAAGAGTCAGGAGTTGAGCAACTGGTTGGCGAGTGAGAAGGCGTTTGCGCCGCAGACAAAGGTCCTGATGCTTCAGCCGGCGCAGTTCACTACCGACATTGGGGCCTTGCTCGACGAGATCGGGAAGGCGTATGATAGTTATCTTGCCGACGCGCGCCTTGCCGCAAGCGAACCGGCGACCGCGGAGGGTTCGAACCTGCGCTCCGCAACATCGGACAAATTGCTCCTTCAATCGCAACGGCTGCGGGGCATTGCCAGCAAAGCCCGCGCGCAAGGTTTGGAGATCCAGATTTTTGTCTCG
The DNA here is from genome assembly GCA_041491705.1 of Verrucomicrobiia bacterium. Lineage (GTDB taxonomy): Bacteria > Verrucomicrobiota > Verrucomicrobiia > Palsa-1439 > Palsa-1439 > Palsa-1439. The sequence continues at coordinate 4,809 of JBGPVO010000109.1, read as the reverse complement.
AGTTCGAAATCGTGGCTGCCGTCGGTGCGGCGCGTATTGCAGGAGGCGCTGTTCGTATTGGCCGTGTTCAGTGTTTGGTTAATGGTCGTCGCGTACCGTCGGTTCGTCTCCCCGCTCCGCCGCCAGATCATCGAGAAGGACACGATTATCGAGCGCAGTCAGAAGTTGGTACACTTCGGCGAACTCGCCGCCGGAGTCGCGCACGAACTTCGCAATCCATTGACCGCCATCCGTCTGCGGTTGTTCACGCTCCAAAAGACCCTCATCGGCGGCACGCCCGCGCACGAGGACGCGCTCGTCATTCGCGGCGAGATTGACCGTTTGAACCACATCGCCACCGACTTTCTGCAGCTCGCGCGCCCCGCCGAACCACGCCTCGCGCCGGTCGCGGCCGAACCGTTGTTGCTCGAGATGCGGGACCTGTTCGCGCCGCAATGTGAGCGGCAGTCAATCGAACTGAAAGTCGAGTCAGCCAACGGCGCGCGGTTTGACGCCGACGCCCAACAGATGAAGCAGGTGTTGATCAATCTCATTCAGAACGCCGCGGACAGCATCGAGGTCGAAGGCACGATCACGTTGCGCGCGCGCCTGGATACGCGCCGGTTGGACAAACGAACGTCGGCGGTCGTGGTGCTCGAAGTCCAGGATACGGGAACGGGTATCCCTCCCGAGGTGCGGAAACGCCTGTTTGACCCCTTCTTCAGCACCAAGAAGGGCGGGACCGGCCTTGGCTTGTCAATTGCTGCTCAAATTGTGAAGAATCACCATGGTATATTGGAACTCGACACCCGGCCGGGCGAAGGTACAACCTTCGCGATTGTGCTGCCGGTAGAGCACGAGCATTCATGAAAGCTGCCCCGAAGATTCTCATCATCGAAGACAACACGTCGCTCGCCTGGTCGCTCAAGCACGTCTTGCAGGTCGAAGGCTACACCGTCGAGACCGCCTTCAACGCCGACGATGGATTTGCCCGCGCGCGAGACAGCTCCTTCGACGTCGTCGTCACCGACCTGCAATTGCCGGATTCCAGCTCGCTCGGCGACAAGGCCGGCCTGGACCTCATCAACCGCGTCCGCGCCGTCAAACCGCTACAACCCATCATCCTCATGACGGCGCACCACAGCACCGAGACGGCCATCGAAGCGACCAAACTCGGCGCGTACGACTACCTGCTCAAGCCGTTCGACCCCGCCGAGTTGCTCGACATGATCGACAAGGCCGTGGCCAGCAGCCGCCTGCTTTCCGAGCCCGTCGGACTCGGTGAAACGGCGGCTCCGACCGATGCCATCGTCGGCGACAGCCGCGTCATGCAATCCGTGTACAAGGAAATTGGCCGCTTCGCCGCCAGGCCCGTCACCGTATTGATCCGCGGCGAGACCGGCACGGGCAAGGAGTTGGTTGCCCGCGCGTTGTACCAGTACAGCAATCGCGCCAAGAATCCCTTCATTGTCGTCAATTGCGTCGCCATCCCGGAAACGCTGCTGGAAAGCGAACTGTTCGGCCACGAACAGGGCGCGTTCACCGGCGCGACCGCACGGCGCATCGGCCGCTTCGAGCAGGCCAACAACGGCACGATCTTCCTCGACGAAATCGGCGACATGACGATAAGCACGCAGGCGAAATTGCTCCGCGTGCTGCAGGAAAAAACCATTCAACGTCTCGGCGGCAAGGAACCAATCTCCGTTGATGTCCGCATCCTCGCCGCCACACATCGCGACCTCGAAGCGGCGATGCGCGAGAAGCTCTTCCGCGAAGACCTCTATTATCGACTCAACGTGGCGGTCATCACCCTGCCGCCGCTGCGTGAGCGGCGCGAGGACGTTCCTGCCCTCGTGCGCCACTTCCTTCGACGCTACGGCGACGAGTTGGGCGCGGCCAATGCCTCCATGTCCGCCGAGGCCACCCAGTTTCTCCAACAGCAGCCGTGGGCCGGTAACGTGCGGGAACTGGAAAACGTCATCCGCAAGTCGCTGCTCTCGGCGCGGGGCTTCACCATTGGCCCCGAGGAAGTCCGCGCGGCCCTCACGCAAGCCAAGCTCCCGCCCCTTGCCGCCAATCAGACGCTGGCCAGTTATATTTCCGATCTTCTCGGCCGGGCTGTGCGTGGTGAATTGGAGAACGTGGCCAGTGCCGTGACCGAGGCAGCCGAGCGCGAGTTGTATGCGCAGGCCATCCAATTGGCGCACGACAACCAGGCGAAAGCCGCCAAGTGGCTGGGCGTGTCGCGTCCGACCATGCGCGAAAAACTCAAGCTCTACGGTCTGCACTCGAAGCAGGACACCGCGGCGGAGTGAGCCGCATTGCAGGCTTGGGACGGGGCACCGATCGTATGAAAGTGGCGACCCCAGCGGGATTCGAACCCGCGTTACCGCCGTGAAAGGGCGATGTCCTGGACCGGGCTAGACGATGGGGTCGCCGAAAGCGCACCGAGCAGGCGGGCTGACTATAGCGGAACGGGAACGATAGGCAACCGAGAAGTTCCTCCGAGTGCGGTGGCTGGCCACCGCTGTCCCGTTCTCAAAAGCGCCGACCAGCTTGCCACGTTTACCCCAAATCCATTTCGGGGTTTCACGTCGTCGGGGCACTCCACAAGATCACACTGCCAGAATTTCCTTTTCCTTGTGGGACAAGACGGTGTCGATCTCCTTGATGTACTCGTCCGTCTTGTTCTGGATTTCCTTCTCGGAATGCTTCAATTCATCCTCGGTGATCTGCCCGTCCTTTTGAAGCTTCTTGGCCTGATCGTGCGCGTGACGCCGTTCGTTGCGGATGGCAACGCGTCCATCCTCGGCCATTTTTTTGCAGATTTTATCGAGCTCGTGCCGCCGTTCCTGATCGAGTTCGGGAATCGGGATGCGGATGATCTTGCCGTCGACGCGCGGCGTAATGCCCAGCTCGGACTTCAGAATCGCCTTCTCCACCGCCTGCACGAGGCTGACATCCCAGGGCTGCACGACAATCAGGCGCGGTTCGGGCGTGGAGATGCCCGCCAACTCGCGCAACCGCATGTGCGCGCCGTACGCTTCCACCGAGATGTTCTCCACGAGCGACGTGGACGCCTTGCCTGTGCGGACGGTGGCGAATTCGTTGTGGACGAATTCGATCGTCTTCATCATCTTCTCTTCCATCGAATCGAGGACTTCTTGTAGGGTCATGGGCGAAAGCTTAGAAAGTCATGCGAGGTCATTCAAGGAAAAAGGAGCCATGCCAACAACACGCACGTTGCTCATCGATGCCGACGACACGCTATGGGAGAACAATATCTACTTCGAGCGGGTCATGACGGGGTTTGTTGCCATGCTCGCCCAGCACGGCCACGGCGCTGACCGCGTCCAGCCGTTGCTGTGGCAGACCGAACAACGCAACGTCAAGATCACCGGTTATGGCAGCATGGCCTTCTGCCAATCGCTGCACGAGGTCGCCCGCACACTCGGCGCTCCCGACCTCGAATCGTGGATTCAGGAGAAGGAAAACTGGATTCTTCATCACCCGATTGAGTTCATGCCCGGCGTGCGCGAAACGCTTCCCCGGCTCCACGCCGCCAACCAGCTCATCCTGCTGACCAAAGGCCGCGAAGTCGAGCAGCTCGGCAAACTGGAACGTTCGCGCCTCGCGCAATTCTTCCATGCCACGGAAATCGTCTTCGAGAAATCGGTCGAAACCTATCGCGACATCATCGCCAAGCATCGTCTCTCGCCCGGCCAGGCGTGGATGATCGGCAATTCGCCGCGCTCCGACATCAACCCGGCCAAGGCCGCCGGGCTTGGCACGGTCTTCATCCCCTACCACACAACCTGGCAACACGAGCTGGAGGAAATCGCGCCCGACGGTGGCACCCTCATGCTGGAGAATTTCGGTCAACTCGCGGACCACTTCGGGTAACCGCTGGGTTGGGAGGGCGAGGCTCCCGCCGAGCCAATGCCGTGTCAAAGGTGATTTGATGCGTTGGGCTTGTAGTCGCAGGCTTTAGCCTGCGCACCCTGAAGGGTGCGGCTACAGTAGCAAATGAAGGGCACACACGGCTATTCACTCACCAGCGTGCCGATGGGTTCGCCGAGGATGGCCCGCTTGATGTTGCCGTACTGGAAGAGGTCGAAGACGACGATGGGGATGTGGTTGTCCATGCACAGTGAGAACGCAGTGGAATCCATCACGTTGAGGCGGCCCTTCAACGCGTCCATGTAGGTGAGCTTGTCGTACCGCTTGGCGGTCGGGTCTTCTTTCGGATCGGCGGAGTAAACGCCATCCACCTTGGTTGCCTTGAGCAGCACGTCGGCGTCAATTTCGCTGGCTCGCAACGCGGCGGTCGTGTCGGTGGAGAAATACGGATTGCCTGTGCCCGCCGCGAAGATGACCACGCGCCCCTTTTCGAGGTGGCGCATCGCGCGGCGGCGGATGAACGGCTCGGCGACCGCGCGCATCTCGATGGCCGATTGCACCCGCGTTTGCACGCCGTGTTTGTCCAGCGCATCCTGCAACGCAAGCGCGTTGATCACCGTGGCCAGCATTCCCATGTAATCGCCTGCTGTCCGGTCGAGACCGTGTTTGCTCCCCGCCAGGCCGCGGAAGATGTTGCCGCCCCCGATGACGATGGCGAGCTGAACGTCCAACTCCTTGACGTCCTTGATCTCATTGGCGATGGCGTCGCAGGTCTCCGGGGAGATGCCGTGCTCGCGCTTGCCGAGCAACGCTTCCCCGCTCAACTTCAACATCACGCGACGATATTTGGGAGTTGGGGCGGAAGTCTTAGGCATACCGACGCTTTTACACGCTGTCGCCGCTCTTGGCAAGCGCGGTGACAGTCACGGG
>JBGPVO010000108.1:0-5793 GCA_041491705.1 Verrucomicrobiia bacterium | reverse complement strand
CGGTCGATGTCGACGGTGAGGGGACTCTCGCCGTCAACTTTCTGAACCCCCTGCGGTTGCCGAATTGAATCGACAGTTCCCGCGCCGGGCTCTGGCCGCCAATTCGCTCAGCCATTGCGGCGAGTGTGATCGTGGAAGGCGCCGACGGAGCGGCGCCCTCCACGGCAAGATAGACGCTGCGGCCTGCGAATTGTCGGGCAAAGCCCCTCGCCGCACCCGTGCGGCGCGACACAGACTACCCAGTCACGTCGAGCGGGGGCAGGTTGGCGAGGGGATCGAACTGGTACCCGAAACGCACGATGTCCTCGCGGTAACGGGCCCCGACCAGGTTCACGAGGTGCGGCGAATAGTAGGTGGGATACGGCAGACCGTCAGTGCGCTGGTAGTGGGCGAGCTCGACGTTGGCACCCACCTTGCCGCACAGCTCGCCCCAGTCGTGCGCGATGGTCTCCAAACGCCCGATGAACCGCTTGTCGAGAGGCAGAACGCCGGTCGTTTCCTCACCTCGGTAGATGGCCGCGTATTCGGCGAGAAATCGGGGAATAAATTCGTCGCGGATGGAGCGCTGGACAGAGGCAAGCTCCACTTCCGCACCGTGGCGAAGGCTGACAACGTCAAACGGCGGCCGAATCTCGTGCTCCTCGTCGGTCGCCCACAGAACCAGCCGATTCACATTCCAAGTGAAGAAGAACCGCGACTTGGCTCGCCGCGCCTTGCTGCGAGCATCACCGACCAGTTTGCCGTCGTACGGCGTCTGCCCCCCGCGCGCATCAGGAAACCTTATCTCGCCTGTGAGGGCTATTTTTCTGTCACGGTCATACAAGCTAACGTCGCGGCGTTTCAAGCTGCCGCGCGACTTCATTTCGACCTTCGCTTCCGTGAAAGGCAGATTCCTTTTGCCCCGTAGATGCGTCGTCATCCACGTGGCAACGTCAGCTGCGAATGTCCATTCCGTCGATTCAGGCATGTTCTCTCTTGCGGCTTGGAGTATGCCAAGGCGAGACGACAGGGGCAAGCTCGGCGTATCCGGTGCCAACGAGTCGGCATTCCGCGTGGCTATCCGCCAGAGGCGTTGACAGCGTCGACTCAAATTGGGAGCCTACCGGCCAGCCTTGGAGACAGACGTCGTGCTTCGCGCCATAGCGGACGAGAGAGAGGGCAAGTCGGCCGCTATATCGAAAAACGATAATTTTGCTGGACACGGCTCGGAATCGTGCGATACTCAGGCGGTATCGTAGATCTTTGACATAGGGAGCAGGGAGCGCGGTTTTGCGGCACCGGCAAGACTGTGCCGCGTTTGCGACCTGGGCACGACGTGGTTGCGTTTGCCGTGAATACGACGTCACGGCGTCTCGCTCCGCTAGTGCTACGCTCGGCTCCGTCGGACTCGGCTCTGTCCGACTCGGCGTTGACAAGGGGGAGCCCCGCTCGGCGCGGGGTAAACGGAGCGCGAAAACACGCATTCTGCGAAACGAAGCCAATTTGTTTACGATGGGATAGATGCAGATTGGCTTGAGCGACAGAGGGTTACGGCGCGCAACTTCGTGTTTCAGCATTGGCTTCGTTTGGCGGAATTGGGTTCGTTATTGACTAATGGCGCTGGAATTCAGCTTTGGCTGAGGCGTTTCTTGGGCTCGGTGTAGAGCATTTCGTGCGCTTCGCGAAGGATCTGCGAGATGCGCGCGGTCTGCGGCTTCAAGTGTTAGTGGGTGATCGTGATGCCGCCGGGCAGAACGACCGGTGGCGGCGAGTGATGAGCTGACACGCTGATCATTTGCTGGAAGCGCGGTTGCTGGCGGCAGTTGTCAAGGCGCGGATCGTGGCGGGTGCTCTGGAGTATGTGATGGTCCGCCCCGTCCAGCGCGAGCGCGTGGTCCAAAGCGGTGACGGCTTCATCACAGTTCTTGCGGGCGCATTCCACGACGCCGAGGTTGTACCACGCGACCTGATTCTGGGGGTAACGCTGTGTCATCGCCGTCAGCAATTCGGTGGCGCGATCCAGTCGGCCCACGGCGATGTAAGCTTGCGTGACCTGCAGGAATGCTTCCGCCGGCGGCGTGGCACGGGAAAGCACCGACGAGACCACCGCGTCCATCGCGTCAACCCGTTGATGCCGGGAGTAGGAATCGATGAGCTGCAACGCGACCTGTAGGTTGCCCGGCTGCGCGGCATACTGTTGTTCCAGGTCGTGCTGCGCGCTCGATTGCAGTTTTAGCTTCTGGATGGTCTCGATCGCGCCGGGAATCCGCGCATTATACCGGTCGTGCTTTCGGTACTGCTCGAGGGTCGCCACCCCGTCATCGAATCTTCCCAGCTCGACGTAAAGCTCGGCCAGACGGAAGTTGCCTTCCGGGCTGTCAGGACAGAGGGCAATCGCCTGTTGGTAGGCGTATTCCGCGTCTGCAGTCATGTGACGGTACGCGTAGAGGCCGCCGATGGCCGAGCGCAGCTTGGAGAACGTCTTCTGGGCAACGTCGTCGCGATGGAAGCGCGGGTCGTTGCGCAGTTCCTCGAAGAGCGCGTCCCAGTAGGCCCGATCGCGCGAGACGATGGCGGGTGTAATTTGCCGGATCGGATTTTTGTTGAGCTTGAGAATGATGCCATACGGCTCCAGGTACGGGTACATCCACGGGATGGCGTAGCTTTCCTCGACGTAAAATGCGTGCTGGTTCTTGTTGTGGTCGAAGATCGCCCTCGCAATATAGCCGTTGACCGCCATCACACTGGCAACGCCCTGCAAGCTGATGTGGCCTCGGTCGATCTTCACCTCCTCGCCGGGGAGCGGCTGGCGCGTGCGCAATTCATCAATGTACTGCGCCATGGCGGATTGCCGGTCGCTTTCGCTTGGAACCCAGATGGGAGTCGTGGGGTACGTTTGACCACGCCCCAAGAACTGCCACGCAGATTTGAACACCGCGCGTTGCCAGCCTGAACGATCCTTCAGCGTATCCGGGTCCTGCGGGTCGGGCCGGCTGTCGCCGTAGTGGTCACGGATGCTTTCCACATACGTCCCGTTAGCCAGAGCGTTCTGCGTAATGATATAGACGTCGCGACGATCGAATATGCTGCTCTCAGGGTGATTCGCCATTCTCGTCTTGGCGCGCGACGGAACCTGGCTCTCGACAAAAATCATGTACGTTGGCAAAAAACGCCCCTCGTCCGTGCCGCCAAACAGGATCGCACCCCTGCCCATGTCGGGATAATCGCCGCCCGGCTGAAACATACGGTAGCCGAATTCGTAGCCGAAATCGTGGCCACGTTGCTCGTTGTCCGCCCAGTTCATCACGACGGACGCAATCGGCAGCGCGAACATGATGGCCGCCATCGGGACCGTTGCTCTCCTCAGCGCAGGCTTCTCGGCGAGCAGGTTGCCGCATCCCAGGATCAAGCCATAGCCGATCCACAGCGCGTACAAGCAGTGGCACGGCAGAAAGCTGACGCGGTCCGTGAACAGTTTCCGCTTCTCGAAGGAGGGGTTGGAAAAGAAGATGAAATCCAACCCCAGGAAAAGGAAGGCGATGAGAAGGAACACCAGCCATTTCCGATCTTCGCGGGCCAAATCGCGGTAGAAGAACAGCGCCACCAGGGCGACCAGTGCGTACACGACGCTGAATTGCGATTTGAGGTCGTCAAAGAACATGTTGATCTGACCCCAGAACTGCAGCGGTGTGCGTTCGGTGTGCAATCTTTCATACTGGCCGGTCGCGACGTGGTGCACGAAGGCGGCCGGCGTGCGAGCGTAACCCCAGTTGATCGGCGGATTCGTCGCGGACGATAACGGCACGTACGCACACAGGGACACCCCGAGGACCACAGCCGCGTAAATCGCCATCACCTGCCGCCACGCCCTCATCAACCCCGGACCTTCCTTCCACAGGACATACAGCCATACGCCCGCGCCAATTCCATGCGCGAGAATCCATGTTGCCGAGAACATCCCCTGCATGAACAAGCTGCCCTGCGTTACCAACATCTTCAGCACGCCGAGGACAATCACCACCAGAACCGGCGCCAGCGCGTCGCGACCGAGCTTGCGGTCGGCGAACCAGATGAACGCGGGGAACGCAACTGCCAACAGCACCAGTGTCTGGTGATTCGTGAGACTCACGCCCCACAGAAACGCGGCCAGGTAGAGCCGCCCCAAACGCTTCGTCTCGAAGCTCCAGCGGTACACCAGCACGAATGTCACCATCAGGAAGAAAGCGTTCAACGCGTAGACTTCGGTGATCACCGATTGCGACCACATCACGGGCGAGAACCCCAGCATCAACGCTGCCGACACGGAACCGGCGAGGACGATCAGGTCGACGGTTCCTTCGTTCCCAATCTTTTGGCCGAACCCGCAGCGAGAGGCCATCACTCGCCCGCTCGTTGAAATCAGCAGCGCCGCCAGGCCCACCGCCATGGCGCCGAAGAACGCGGACATCAGGTTCACGCGCCACGCGATGTTCCCAAATGGAATGATCCTCTGCCAAATCGACGCCAGGATCGTCCAGGCCGGGTACCCCGGCGGATGCGGGACGCCGAGGCTGTGGGCCGCGGTAAGAAGCTCACCCGAGTTCTCCAACGTCACACCCGGCGCCAGCGTGTAGAAATAGATGGTGAAGGTCACGACGGCGGCGACCGAGAATGCAATCCAGTCGCGCGCGCTGAAAACCGGGGTGCGAGTTTGCGAAACTGCTGGTGCGGATTCCGTCGTGTCGATCGGTGCTGAGGGATCGCTCATGACCGTGGAACCTGACTCATTGGCGCGCGGGCGGCGGCCCGGTTACGCGTCAGGCTTCGGTTTGGCGCGCGGCGTTCGCCGAAATCCGTATTTGAACGCCAATGACCACACCATCCAAAGCGCTTCGCGGACGATATGACCAGACATCTTGGATGTTCCCGCGTATCGGTCGGTGAATGTAATGGGAATCTCGCGAACGCGGAAACCTTCCATCCACGCCTTGTACGACATCTCGATTTGAAAAGCGTAGCCGTTGCTGCGAACGCCGTCGAGGTCAATTGTCTCCAGCACCCGACGGCGGAAGCACTTGAATCCGCCCGTTGGATCGCACACGGGCAGGCCGTCAATGATTCGAACGTAATAGGATGCGCCTTTGCTGAGGACCAGGCGAGAGAGAGGCCAGTTCACAACCCGCACGCCGTTGATATAGCGTGAGCCGAGAACAAGATCGGCCTCCTGAATGGCCTTCAGCATGTTCGGAATTTCGCGCGGGTCGTGCGAGAAATCCGCGTCCATCTCGATGAAGTAGGCGTACCCCCGAGACAGGCCCCATTTGAATCCCGCAATGTACGCCGTGCCCAATCCTTGCTTGCCCGCCCGGCTCATCAGGTTCACGCGCGCATTCGCCTTCGCCATCTCGCCGACAATGGCCGCCGTGCCGTCAGGCGAGTTATCATCCACCACGAGCACGTCGAGGATTGGCGACTGGGACAGCACCAAGTCGACGATCGAACGGATGTTCTCCTTCTCGTTATACGTCGGAATGATGACCAATGCTCGTTCGTTCTCCGCCACGTTATTTCCTCTCCTCCACAAACCGTGGATTTGCCATTACGATGTAGGCTCCTTGCTGAAGCGCGATGGGCCATTTCTCCTGCTGCGTTCGCTCAATGACCTCCCGCACGCCCCGGAGACCGAAGGTATACACCGCATCAATGCCGATTGGCAACTGCACATGGCGGCCATCGGGAAGGGTCCGCTCCTCCCTCCCATACTCCAGGACGAGGTACTTCGCCTGATCCAGACGGCAATCGAACCAGTATAGTTCGTGCGGAATGTGCACCGGG
>JBGPVO010000107.1:0-5797 GCA_041491705.1 Verrucomicrobiia bacterium | reverse complement strand
TGAGACCTCGTTGTCAGACGTCCCGTTCAAGTAATACCCGCGTATGCGAACGTCACCGCTAAGGCGGATATTCTGGACGTCGGCGTATGTCTTGCTGGCCAATCCCCCCAGGGACACCAGCGCGACTACTAGCCATAGTTTCTTCACTCTGTCCTCCTTCTTTTGTTACGGTTGCTGTGCCCAAGGCACATATCTTCAATTTTCATCTGCCAGGGGATACATCCGTTTCGATGACAAGCCTCCACACCTCTTGCCAGTACGAATAAACGTCCCGAAACGGAACCAGAACTTCCCCCCAATCCTCCACTTGGCCATTGAGTATAGGCCCGACCCCAAATGTGTCAAGCCTCATTACGCCACCCCGGATTGCAGCCCCTCCCCCTGCTCCATCAGCTTCCGATACGTCTTGGCAAAGCTTTCCAAACCCCTTGGGCCCAACCTCCCATCAGCTTGGCCTGAGTATAGGAATGGCCTACCGAGTGTCAAGACCTGAAATTGCCCTCACCTTAGGGTGTCGAAGGCAATGACGGCAATTGCAAAGCGCCTTGGGGTGGCGTTGTCGTCGGCTTGGCAGACGACTCTTCCACCTTCTCGGGCAAGGCATCCCGATTCAGCACAACCCATTGCAAATACGCTTGGGAGAACCAAGGTGAGTTCTGACCTGAAGCCAGTATTTCCTCATAAAGCTGCCGTGCCTCCTTCTTTCGGCCCTGCCCTTCCAAACAGCGCGCCAGACCCATCTTCGCCGCGTTGGCAACGTAGCTGTTTGGGCCGGAGTTGATGATTTGCGAGTACTGTGTGCTGGCACCCTCCAAATTGCCTTGCGCCTCCAGAATCCCTGCCAAACTTACCTTGGCCGACTCAGCCAGTGGATGAGTGGGAAAATCTCTTGCAATTCTTTCGTAAGTGCTTGCTGTTTCGGCATATTTGCCATTCCGATAATACACGTCTGCCAACCGAGACAGAGCCTCAGCGGCGACAGGCGATTTAGGGTAATCACGCGTAACCTGCTCCAGTGAAGCCAGATCCGTCGCATGCGCCAACCTGTCCGCTGCCTGTTCGCCCTGCTGACTTGATTGATGTTGCCAGTATAGGAGCACAAAACCGAGAATCCCGATCGCCACGACTGCGGTCGTGATACGTTTCCCGTGTTCAGCCCAGAAAACCTCGAAGTTAAACTGGTTGGTTATCCGTAACTCATCTTGCGCGTCTCGTGCCATGATCCTCCGTCAACGTAAGTTGGGCTATTCTTGTGAAACGAACCGAAAAGGCAAGCGAGAAACGATGCGCCAGCTTTCATGACCGCCGCACCCGCCATTCCCGCCACACCAAGCGGAAAAACGCCATGTCCTCGATCAAATACCGCCGCCAGAGCCGCCGTGGCTCTTGGGCCAACCGAAACAGCCACTCCAGCCCGGCATCCTGCATCCACCGTGGTGCCCGCTTCAGGACGCCAGCCGTCACGTCGAAACTACCGCCCACGCCCATCACAAAAGGTACCTGCATCTCCTTCTTCCATTTGTGAAGGAAGAGTTCCTGTTTCGGCGAGCCAACCGCCATGCACAGCACATCCGGCCGCGCCTTCTTGATCTCCTGCACTACCATTGGCTCCTCGTCAGCCGACCAATAGCCGTTGCGCCAGCCAGCCAGTTGAAGTTTCGGGTATCTGCCCTTCAGCACATCCACTGTCTTTGCCACGATCTCTTGGCGACTACCCACAAAATACGGCCGGAACCCGCGTTCTGCACAACGGGCGATCAATGCATCGAACAAATCTATACCAGTAACTCTCTCTTTCAGACGCACTTGCAATAATGACGACACCCAAATCACGGGTTGCCCGTCCGCGTTGATCAGATCGCAGTCCACGACCGCCGTCCGAAGATTCGGGTTCGATTCCATCTTAACGATTTTGTCGACATTGATGACCACGTGCTGGTGGATTGCTCCGTCTTTGATCATCACCTCAATACGATCGAGAGTCTCGCTCATGGTGAGATTGTCCACCGTGATCCCAAACAGCGTAACTTTCTCTGTAGACGTGGTTTTCACGAAGTGGGTGGGTGCTCCAAAATGGAATCGACGATTCGCGTGGCAGCTTTCCCATCCCAGTACTTGGGGATGCCCCCACTCTTGTAATGTCCCGCAAGAACCTTCCGGGCTTCCGACACGATCTTCGCGCTGGCGGTTCCCACGATCGTGCTTGTGCCCTCCGTCACGGTCACCGGGCGGTCGGTGGTTTCGCGTACGGTAAGACACGGAATGCCGAGTACAGTGGTCTCCTCTTGAATGCCCCCGGAATCCGTCAACACAAGCTTCGCGCCAGCCATCAGGCCCAACGAATCCAGATAGCCCAACGGCCCGACCGCCCTCAGGTTCGGCCATCTGACCATCTCGTCCCAGTAGCCGAACTCTTTCAAACGCGCCCGGGTCCTGGGATGTACGGGAAACGCCAGCGGCAGCTCCTCCTGGATCGTGCGCAGTGCGGACAGAATCTCCGCGAGAACCGCCTTTGAATCCACATTGCTCGGCCGGTGTAACGTGACGTAGCCGTATTGGGAATCCAGCTTGAGTGTTTCACGGACGTTCGACTTGAGGCTTTCGCCCCGCAGTTTGAGCAACGTATCAATCATCACGTTACCCACAAAAAATATCTTCTCTCTTGCCACACCTTCCCGCAACAGGTTGTCCTCGCCATCCTGGCACGTGGTGAAACAATAATCGCTCAGCGCGTCCGTCACGAGGCGATTGATCTCCTCGGGCATGGTGCGGTCGAAGCTTCGCAGCCCCGCCTCCACGTGCGCCACGGGAATGCACAGCTTGGCCGCCACAATCGCCGCCGCCATCGTGGAGTTCACATCGCCAACCACCACAACCAGGTCCGGCCGATCCGCAGTCAACACTTTCTCCAGTTCGATCATGACCCGCGCGGTTTGTTCCGCGTGCGATCCCGAGCCGACTCCCAAATACACGTGCGGTTTCGGCAGGCCCAACTGCTCGAAAAACAGGTTCGACATGTTGTCATCATAGTGCTGGCCGGTATGGACCAGCACGGGGGCAAATTGGTCCGGATGACGCGCATACTCCGCCATCAGCGGCGCCATCTTCATGAAGTTCGGCCTTGCACCCACCACGTTGACGATCCGCATTTTCATCACGTTCGCTCAACCACCTGAAGCAATTCCGCCAGGGCGCAATACATCCACGCCTGCGTCCAACGCATGTAGCTCAGGCGGTTGGTGACGCACCGCCCGCGTTGATACCAGAAATACCCCGCCCTGTCCCACATGTTTTCCACCGCCCACCGCGCCACCTGCACCGCCTGCTCGACGCGTCCAAACGCCAGAAACGTCAGGATGCCCTGCGCACTGCAATGCGCGTCCAACGGGTAATCGCCATCGTGGTAATACCGCGGCGCTCCGTCCGCGCGCCAAAACGTCCGCTCCCAATACCCAAACCCGCACTCCGCGCACTCCGCGAAGCCGTGGTCGCCCGTGCGGCGTTCGTAGTCCTTTAGCGCCACCAGATTGTAGCCGGTATGAAAATTGTCGATCCACCGCTGGTTCGCCGCTTCGCCGTACCACCACGAGCCGTCGGCGCGCTGCCGCTTGACCGAAAACTCCATGTAATCGCGCCGCCCCAGCAGGGCCGCCCCCAGCATGTTGACGTTGTGCACCTGGGTGTCGCTCTGCGGCACATACGTCAACCACCGCTCGCCGTTGCGCTCGCGCCGCAACTGTTTGTCGATGAAACTCACGTCGCATTTCCGTCCCAATCGCTCATAAGCCCGCGCGGCCAGCACCGTGCAAATAAGGTTCGGCGTTCCGCGCGGCGCAAAAAACACCCGCGACTGCCAGTCGAACGGGTACCCCCATCCGCCTTCCGGCGTCCGCAGCTTTTCCAGTTCATCCAACAATTTCTCATTGCGACTTCCCAGTGCCGCCAGCGCCAACGTCTTCACGTTCAACGTCGGCCCGATCCCGCACAGCGGCCGCAGATTGATCGGACTTCGCCGATGCAACTGCGTCCACGCCTGCCGCGCGCGCTTGCCCGGCAGCAGCCGCGCCAGCGGCGAGTTCAACCCGTCGTACGGGTCGTACCCGCGCCAGCCACGCGCGGTGCAGTACTCGTGCAGCTTCTGCCAAACTTCGCGCAGCCGTTTGCTTTCATTCGCGCCTGCCAAGGGCATGGTCGGTGCGTTCATCACGGTTTACAATTCGATCGCCCGGCCTGCCCGCATCGACTCCAAAACCGCCAATGTCGCCCGCGTGCTGTCCAGTATTTCGTCCAATGGAATCGGCATCGGTCCGCCCGTCTTTACCGCCTGCACAAACTGCCGCACCTCTTCGGCCTGGCCTTTGTCCCGAAAATCGTCCACCACCATGTGCCGACCACCGCCAAAAATCTCCACGTGCTCTTTCTGCAACGCGGCATCGGCAACGCTGAAATAATCAATCGACCCCACCGAACCGTCCGCGAATCGCAGCGACACCTGCACGTTCTCGGCGCCAAATCCCTGCGCGTAGACCGACACCGTCCGTGACCGGGCCGCGAACCGCAAAAAATCAATGAAGTGGCACAGTTCACCGAGAATGCGTCCGCCGCCCGCGTCGGGATCGTTGATCCAGTGGTCCGTGGGCAGTGGCTGAACGCTCACGCGATAGCGCATCACGAGTGGCGTCGATAGCTCGCGGATCTTCGCCGCAAACGGCGCAAACCTTCGGTTGAACCCCACCATCAGTCGCGCGTTCCCCGTGTCTTTGATCGTCTGCACGACCTCATCAAGTTCCTTGCCCCGAAGGCACAGCGGTTTTTCGCAGAACACGATTTTCCCGGCCCGTAGCGCCTCGCAAACGATCTCGGCGTGCAGGTTGTGCCGCGTCGCAATCACCACCGCGTTCACCGCCTTGTCCGCCAGCACGTCGCGCCAGTTGGTCGTGCAGGTCGCGAAGCCAAACTTCTCCTTCGCCTTCTCCGCCTTCACGCCGGTGGCTGTGCACACCATCCGCAGCGTCACGTCCCCATGCGCCTTAAACTGCGGCAGCAACACTCCTTGGGCATAATTCCCCGCCCCAATGACGCCGAGAACGACCGACGTGTGAGGGGCGACGCGTGAAAGGGGCATTGAAGTCGTTTCTGCCTTCGCACTTCGCCCCTCTCCCTTCGGATACTCCAACAGCACGCCCACGAACCGCTCGTCCGCCTTTCCGCTGATCAACTCGTACGCTTTCGGCGCGTCATCGATGCCAAACGTGTGCGTAATCAGCGACGTGACGTCGACGCGTTTGCTGGCCAGCAACTGGACGAACGCCTCCATGTTCCGCTGCTCGGTCCAGCGCACGTAGCCGATCGGATAATCAACACCTTTCTCCTCGTACACCGGATCGTAGCGGCCCGGCCCGTAGCTGCGCGAGAGCTTGAATTCGAGTTCCTTTTCGTAGAACAAATCGCGGGGGATTTCCATCCCGGTGACGCCGACCATTACGATACGCCCGCGCTCGCGGCAAATCTTCGCCGCCAGCTCAATGGGATCATTCGTTGCGGCCGTCGCCGCGATAATGGCCGTATCCACGCCAAAACCATTCGTCAGCTTCGCGGCGACACGCTCAACGTCGCCACTGGTCCGTACCGCCACCGCATCGCAGCCGCAGCGCTTCGCCAGGTCGCACGCCTCCGCGCTCACATCGATTCCCAGCACCACGCAGCCGGCTGCCTTCAAAATCTGCACGGTCAGTTGCCCGACCAAACCGAGGCCGATCACCGCCACCACTTCCCCGATCCGTGCGTCGGCCTGCCG
>JBGPVO010000106.1:0-5805 GCA_041491705.1 Verrucomicrobiia bacterium | reverse complement strand
GTCCGATTTCGTGTCCCGTGAAGTGGCCTCAGCCATGACCCAATACCTTGCTTATTTCGATGAGAAACAGGCGACGAATTGCATCATACCCCCGGTCATTCGGGTCCTCCAAATTGTCAAAGTACCAGTAATGAGGGTCGTCCTTCCGATAGTGCGCGTTGCGGCGGTTGCCGCAATGGATTCCGTGGCCGAGAAACGCGGAATGGAAATCCACCAGATGAACGTTTTTGTAGCTGCGGCATGTCTCGGCAATGGTTTCGTTGAAGAGCGGCAGCACCTTCAGCCCATCGGGCCACGCGGGCAGACCGAGCCGCGCGCCTTCGATGTCGCCCACCCCATCGGTCGGATCGTAGATGTTGGCCAAGAAAACGTCGCAGCCACCCGGAAACTTCTCGATCACGCCGTCGATGATTCCACGCAACCGAGTACGAAAGTTCTCGTTCCACTGCCGCGCCTGTTCATAGGTGCACCCGTACATCGCGCCGTCGCGAGGCGCCGAGCGACCATAATCGTGAATGAGATCGTTGCCTCCCGTGGTGATCACGACAATGCTCCGCACGGTCGGCGGATATAATGCCATCCTCGGCACCTGATTCTTCAGATGCTCATCTGACACCGTGTATGAAATAGATAGGTTGTGGACCATGAGATTGGGCAGCACATGACGCAAGTCCCGTCCTTGCATGTCCGGACAATTCGCATCGTCGTTTTGCAACAGCAACTCGAAGTAGCCATGCTTCGCGGTCGCGCCGAAACCGGCAGTCACACTATCGCCAATGCCGATGAGGACAAATTGGTTCGTCGCCCACGCCTTTCGGAAAGCATTCATCACGACGGTTGGCCCTGCCGGGCCTGTGCCAATCGGGTGCCTGAATCGCCCGATTAGAAAATACCAAGCCGCGATAAACGTGATGCCCAGAATGAGTGCCGTCTGCCAGCGAATGGTGTACCAGCGCAACGATCGATTCGCGTTCATAGAGTCAGTTCGCATCGCCTTACATGAACAAATATCCCAGCAGGAAGAACGCATCCAGCAGGACGCAGCCTGTCACGCTCTCGACCACCGCGCGGGCCGTCACCTGCGAGACTTCCTCGACCCGCAGTGGGCGGGCCAGCCCGTGATAGCAATTCACGACGGCGATGATGATCCCAAACAGTGTCGTCTTCAGGGCGAACAGCGCGAAATCCTCCCAGCGCAAGGCGTTACCCAGTTGCTCAAGGTAACTCGCGAGCGTCAGCGGCACCTCCTGCACGAAGGCGCAGACGTATCCGCTTGCGATGGAGATGAGTACCAGATACGTCGTGAGGCAAAACACCGCCGTCGCCAAACCGATGACCCGCGGCATGACCAGATAATGTACCGGATCGATGCCGAGCGATTCCAGCGCCTCGACCTCGCCGAGTGCCCGCATGGTTCCCAACTCGACGACGTTCGAGGTTCCCGCGCGCGCCAGCACGATCAGCGCCGTCAGCAACGGGCCCAGTTCGCGCACGATGACCGTCACCATGACCGTGCCGATGTACTGCTGCGCGCCGAACTTCTGCAGCAAGGCGACCGTCTGTCCGACGATCAACAATCCGAAGGCCGCGCCGATGAAGCTGATCATCGGCAGCAACCGCACGCCGGCGTCCCAAATCTGCCTGAACACCAGTGGGCGGACAACGCGTTTGGAAACGTTGAACTTGGTGAGCGTGACCCCGAGCGTGATGACCGCGAATGCGGCCAATTCCCGCAACACATCGAGTGTGCGGACGATTCGCGCGCCGACGCCTTCCATCCACGCGCTGGATGCCCCGGCCTTTCGAGTCAGATTCGATGCCGTATTCATACGCTTTCGCCAAGCAGTCTGTTCCGGCGCACAGCCGATGACAAGCAGGATGTTGCCACGGCTCAGCCCGAAACGAGTACGCCGTAGCGGAGATTGCGAACGCTGACGGTGATCTCGCCGGCGTCGAGCGCTTCCATCGCGACGAGGAACACCGCCCCGCCGGCAACGATGATGTCCGCGCGTTCGGGGGGCAAACCGGGCATCTTCTTGCGTTCTGCGAGAGGCATCACCTCCAGCCGCCGAACCAACGCCTCCAGTTCCTCCCGCGAAATCGTCACGTGATCAACCGTGCCGCGCTCGATCCGGGCGAGAGTCGTGATCGTTCCGCCCGTGCCGATCATGCGGCGGCCACGGATGCCGTAGTGCGCCAGGGCAGGACGCAAGGTCGCGCGCAGATCTCCACAGAGCTCCGCAAACTTTCCCTCACCAAACTTCTCGGTGAGCCGCAACGCGCCCAATGGCAGACTTTGAAACAGTTCCCTCTTTCCTTCGCTGCCCTGGATGAACTCGGCGCTGCCGCCGCCGACATCCACGACCACCATCGGCTCGACCGACCACCTCGGATCGCTCGATACGCCCCGAAAAATCAGTTCGGCCTCGCGTTCGCCGGAAATCAATTCCACTTCCAGCGCGCACACCCGTCGCACGCCTTCGAAGAACTCGTCACGGTTCGCAGCATCGCGCGACGCGCTGGTCGTTAGCGCAGTGATTTCGGTCGCGCCAAGCGCCAGCGCCTCGGACTGAAATTCGTTGACGGCTTGGATTGTTCTGGCAATCGCGGCAGGCAGGAGTCGCCCGCCCTCGTTGACCCCCTCGCCAAGCCGCGTCGTGCGATCTATTGAAAACAACAGAACCACTTGTCCCCGTGTGACATCCGCAACAAGAAGCTTGACTGTGTTCGTCCCGATATCAATGACAGCACGGCGCATTTCGAGTTGTTGATAACATGGCCCGCCACATCCGGCAAAC
Source organism: Verrucomicrobiia bacterium (assembly GCA_041491705.1). Lineage (GTDB taxonomy): Bacteria > Verrucomicrobiota > Verrucomicrobiia > Palsa-1439 > Palsa-1439 > Palsa-1439. The sequence goes on along the minus strand of JBGPVO010000106.1, from coordinate 3,007 downwards.
CCCGAAAAAAGTGCTTGCCTCGAATCGACATTGTGATAGTTTTCACACGCTTTTTTGCCGCCCGAACTGGCGTGTTCGCAGCGAATCCCGATGAATTTCGGCAAAGACTTTCAAGGCATGGGGCGGTACATGGCGTTGGGCGTGCAGATGGTCGTGACCACTGTGATCATCGCCGCCATCGGGTACTGGCTCGACAAAAAAACCGGCAGGGAACCGCTGTTTTTGATCGTGTTCTTTTTTCTGGGGGCGGCTGCCGGCTTTGTGGTGGTGTATCGGGCTTTTCGTGACAATGGAGCAAAGCCGAAATGAATCTTGATCGCCCGGCGATTCTGGGGATGGTCTTCGGCGTGCTGATCGGCGGCGTGAGTGTCGCGCTGCAGATTTACGAGTTGCGTCTGAAGGGTCGGGTCCTGCAGCCGAAGGGAGTGTCCGTATTGATTCCCGGAGCGGTGGGCCGGCTCGTGTTTGTGGTCGTGGCATGGTGGCTGGCATTCAAGTTTACAGAAGCGGACAAATACTGGTTGACGGGCGCTTTGGCCGTTACCTATACTGCGCCGCTCTTAGTGCAGTTGAAGCAGTTGGTTTTTCCCAAAAGGTGAGATTCAGCGATGGGCGAGCATCATGTAATCGTACATATCCCACTGGAGTTGTTCGGCCTCAATGTGAGCGTGACGAACTTCGTGGTAATCCTCTGCCTCGCGTCGGTGTTGACCTTTCTGTTTCTGGCGGGTGCGGCGTCGGCGATCAAGATGACAGGCGCGGGACGGTTCCCCAACCTCGTGGAAGCATTGTTGGATTTTGTCCGTGAGAACATTTCCGATGCGTTCATGGGACACCATGGCGCGAAGTGGTTTCCGTTTGTGGCGACGGTTTTTTTCTTCATCTTGTTCAACAACCTGCTCGGCCTGGTGCCGGTCCCCAGTTACTTCCACGCGGGCACCAGCAACTTGAACGTAACGGCGACGCTGGCGATTGTCGTGTTCCTCATCGTCCAGGCAGTTGCCGTCAAACAACACGGCCTGAAGTACTATGTGGGGTTGCTGTTCCCGAAAACCGCGCCGCCCTGGCTGCGATTCACGCTCATGCCGTTTATTGAGTTGATCGGCATTTTTGCGAGACCGTTCTCGCTGGCCATCCGTCTGTTTGCCAATATGACCGCCGGCCACCAGATCATCGTCGTCTTGCTGACAGGTGAATTGATCGGCGTGACATACCTGTTGCACCAGGGCTTTTTCATGAAGATTCTGTCGGCCCTGCCATTTCTCGGGGTCATCGTGATGGATGGGTTTGAGATTTTTGTGGCCTTCATTCAGGCCTTCATTTTCGCCTTGCTGACAGCGTTGTACCTGGGCGAAGCACTGGAAGAATCGCACTAGAAGAATCACCGCAAACTGTTGGAGAAACTGGAATGGACACAAATACAGTAACGCAAGCAACACAATTGATCAGCACCGCCGCGCTGGCCAAGCTGGGCGCTGGTCTGGCAGTTGGACTGGGCACTCTCGGCTCCGGCGTCGGCATCGGGGTCATTTTTGGCAAGAGCATCGAGTCGGCCGCGCGCCAACCCGAGGCGCTGCCGCTGGTGCAGCGCTTGATGTTCACGGGGTTCGCACTCGTCGAAGCGCAAGCGCTCTACGCCCTGCTCATCACATTCATCCTGCTCGCGGCGAAGTGACGGCCCTCATCATGAAGACGCTTCATCGCCTGATCCACACGATTATCGTCACGCTCAGTTGCGTCGCTATCACGGGCGCCGTGGCCTGGGCGGAGGAAGCGGCTCCGCCGCCCGGCGAAGGCAGCCAGATTCCGCCCACGGACTGGGGCCTGCAACTCTGGACGCTGGTCGCCTTCTTGGTGTTGCTCGTGCTGTTGACGAAGTTCGCGTTCAAACCAATCGCGCAGGCGCTTGACCGTCGCGGGGAAGCGATCAAGAAGTCCATCGAGGATGCCGAGAAACAGCGCGCCGAAGCGAAGAAGCTGATGGAGGACTACCAGAAACAGGTCGCCGATGCCCGCAGCGAAGCGGGCAAGATCATTGAAGAGGCCCGCCAACTCGGCGAACGCGTCCGCAAGGAAGTCGTCGAGAAGGCCAACAGCGAAGCCTCCGCCGTCGCCCAGCGCGCGCAGGAGGAGATTCAACGGCAGAAGGAAAAGGGCATTCAGGAGATGAAAGACACCGTCGCCGCCCTCTCCATCCAGATCGCCTCCAAGGTCATCGAGAAGGAAGTCAACGAAGCGACTCATCGCCAGCTCGTGGAGAACCTGATCAAGGACCTCGGCAAAATCCAACGCTCCTGATTGACCGACTGAACACCATGCCGCACGATCCCATCAACACCGGTTACGCCCGTGCCCTCTTCGAGATGGCGCAGGCCGAAGGCGTCATCAGCCGCGTCGAAGAAGAGCTGTTCCGCCTCCGCGAGTTGTTGAAGAACAATTCCGACCTGCTGGAGTTCCTCAAGGACCCCAACGTCCGCCACGAGGGCAAGCGCAAGGCGCTCAGCGATCTCTTCCAGGGCCGCGTGCACCCGCTCGTGCTCAACGCGCTGATCACGCTCAGCGATCAGGACCGCGCGGGGCGCGTGTTGCAGGTCATTGAGGAATTCAGCGCCAGTGCCGCCGGTGCGACCCAGAAGGTCAGCGGCGAAATCACCACGGCCATCCCGCTCGATAATGCGACGTTGAATCGTCTCGCGACGGAGTTGTCGCGCATCACGGGCAAGAGCGTGCAGCTTTTCCAGAAGGTTGATCCGTTGATTCTCGGCGGCGCGATTATCAAGGTCGGCGAACAGATCATCGACGGCAGTCTTCGCCGCAAGCTGGACCAGATCAAAGAACGGTTAGCGCAGTAGCGAGGAGCACCATGGCAGACACTCTTACTTTCAACTCGAAACAAATCTCCGATGTACTGAAGCGTAGCATCTCGGAGTACAAAGCCGAAGTCAGCGTCCAGGAAGTCGGCGAAGTCATCGACTGCGGCGACGGCATCGCCCGCATCAAGGGCCTG
>JBGPVO010000105.1:0-5828 GCA_041491705.1 Verrucomicrobiia bacterium | reverse complement strand
CAACCTTGACCCTCTTCCAGATTCAGGACAAAACTGCTCGCTGTTGGGTAACACCCCGACCTGAGCCAACCGGTGTCCCGGCCTCCCGCCTCGGTAACACCTACTTTTGAGGAACCGCGGAGTATGTGGCGTGAGGGGTGGGGTAGGGGCGGCTCACCGGGAGGTTTGCCCTCCCAACGACTGAGTACACGGCGACGGAGCGCCGTGGCTACAACGGCGGGGCGCGGACAAGGCAGGATTCGGCGCTCCGTTCGGTCTGACTCAGGGCAGGCGCCGAGCGCCGCTACAGGAGTGGCGGACGGCTCACCGGGAGGTTCGCCCTCCCAACGACCGAAGCCGCGGCGCGCCGAGCGCCGCTAGAATACAATGCTCGTGGATTGACTTCGGGTTGGTCTTGTGTAGTGTAAGCGTCGTTGGAGGTCGCAGTGGTTGGCTGCGATTGAATCGGGGCGTGATGCATCCGTAGGTGCCCAAAAGGGGGATGGCTGTTTCCCGTTGCGTTCTCTTTGAGGGACAGACGTCAGGGGCGCATTTCTGCTCGCGATTAAGCCCACGTCGGCTGGTTCCGGATTCTGGTCGCGCTGCCAGATCTGGTCAGGAAGAGCACCAAGTTCGGGCAGGCAAAGGAAGCCCGTTGAGTCTGGGAGGAAGCTAGCGATGGAACAGAACGATCCAGCCTTCGCAGTAAAGCGCGCGCACTGGTCGCGATTACTAGGGGGGCGACTACTACAGCGCGTTTGTCCGTACACCAAGGAATGCCAGGATCAATCCTGCCGATTCCGGTCTTACTGCCAGTGCGCCCGCGACGAGGAACGGGCCTCAGAGGTCTTGGAGAACAGACTTTGGGGAATTCTGACAGTCTCCGTTGTGACCGTGATCTTGTACTGGTTAGTGGTAAGCTAGAAGTCATCTTGTAGATGCCGGGACAGGTCTCCACGCCTGCCACAGGCAGCATACACAGGCAGGGACGGGTTCGACCCATTCGGCAAGTTCGCCACAACCCCGACACCGAGTGTCGGGGTTGAATCGTCTTGACTGGGGTGGGGAATGGTGGTTGTTGTGGGGTGTGACCACGTTTGTGGTCCGAACAAGGAGGACGCGAAGATGGTGAAGTCAATTGGCATGGGGATGTTGTGTGCCGCGGTATTGGCGTCGGGAGTGGGGACAGTGCTGGGGCAGGAGGACGGGGCGTATCCGACCCGCATCAAGCTCACCTGTATAACGACGAACGCGGGGGTGATCGTCAAAACCAAGATCACGGAGAAGGATATCATTGCGCGCTGCGCGAGCGATCACGCCGTGGATCCGGCGCGGTTGCGGTTGCTGTTGGTGTTTGGGGATCTGGACGTGGTGGACATCGTGTCCAGCAACGTGACGTGTCAGGTGGCGACGATCATGGGAGATTTCCCGACGAACGTGATAGTGGGTGCGTACTCGGGGGTGGACTCGAACACGCTGAAGGCGGCGAGTTTTACGCCGTTCAATTCGCTGGGCGGGAGCTTGTTGCCGGCGGATTTTTCGGGGACGCTGGTGACGACGTACACGGCGAAGTTGCCGACCAACGGTGTGGCGACGGTGACACTGAAGGGAACGATCCAAGGGGGATCAGATAGCAACAACACCATTTATACCGGCACAATATCGGTGGGCGGGAAGCCGTTCATCCTGCCGCCGGGGTAGAAGACAGCCCGGATTTTTTCGGGGCGGGGAGTCAGGAGTCCGAGGGCAGTCCGCCAGAGGCGGGCAAGTCATGGACGTGCCCGCCCTGCAATTTTGTCTCGACGCAGATTTGGAAATCATGTAGAATCGCCGCGGTTTTCTGACAGGAAGGGAGTGGGGGGCAAGGGGTTGTATAAGATTGCGAAACGAACCCAAATGGTCGCTGGGTAGTTACGCATTGAGGTGCTTGGGCTGTAAGGGTTTGGACGCTGGAGTAGGGGCGCAGACTGGGGTGTGGTGATGATGGTTGTTTTGGGGAAGGCGTTATGGTATTCGAGACGGGCTGGTCGCGGAGAAGGATCGGCAACGCATGCAACTGGGCATCAGAACCAAGTTCATCGGGATCTTGCTGGTCGCGGCGGTCATTCCCTTGTGCATCGGGATCATCGTCGTGTGGGTGCTGGGCGCACGGCATTACCGACAAGAGAAAGGTGTTCTCTTCGAATCGCTGGCCATCCACCTCGCGCGAGGACTCAATCAGGTCGTCGACACGCAGATCGAGGAACTCGACGACTGGTTGTTGTTGTCCGACCTGTACCCGCAGATCCGGGCCTACAACGCAACGCTGCCGGCGCTCACGGATGCTGAGTTTGCGTCGCGCATCCAGGAGATAGAAGCCCGCTGGCCGGCACTCGAACCGACGTCACCCGAATTGCGGGCTGTGTTGACCAACGACATGGCACGCCGTCTCGAAGATTTCCGCTCGCTGCATCCGCTGTTTGCGGAAATTTTTGTGACGGACATCAAGGGGCAACTGGTTGCCACGACGGAAAAGACGAGCGATTACTGGCAGGCCGACGAGGAGTGGTGGCAACGCGGGATCAAGGTCGGGTATCGTCGCGTCTACGCGGAAGGGATCACGTTCGACCAAAGTGCGAAAGTGTACTCCATCGACGTGGCCATCCCGATCCGTGATCGCACGCATCCCGGCGCGCCGCCCGTTGGCGTGCTCAAAGGAATCCTCAACATTTCTCCGCTATTCGCCAAGGTCAAACCGATGCTTACGGAGACGGAGGCCCGACGCCAACTGGTGGACACGGATGGGAAAGTCGTCTACGAGCTGGATCGTAGCCGGGTCGGATCATTTCAGATGGGAGTCAGCCCCGGCGCACTCAAACGCCTCGCGCCGGACCACCCCGCCTGGTTGACGGAGGCGGGGGTGGCTGGTGGCACGTGGCTCATCGGGTACGCGCCGCTACGGCTCACGGGGCCGTTGACCGATCAATCGGCACCCTCAGGCATCCGACCGCTGTTCGTGATTGTGTACGATAATACCTTGACCGTGTTGGCGCCAGTGCGGCGTCAATTGTGGCTGCTGTCGGCAACAGGCGGGATCGTGGTGTTCCTGTTTGGACTGGCCGGTCTCTATGTTGCCAATCGCAAGATCATCGGCCCCATTCACCGACTGCGTTCGGCGGCCCAGCTTGTTGCCGCGTCCGCCAAGCTGGCGGATGCCACGGTCCCCGACGCCGCGCGCGTGCAATCCCGTGCATCCCGGGGCTCGACCGGCGTGTTGGACGAGGTGCGTCGCATCCGCACCGCCGACGAGATTCAGGATCTGGCGCAGGACTTCGTGGCCATGGCCGTCCGCGTGTTGCGCTATCACGAGCAACTGGAAGAGGAGATCGCCTTCAAGACGGCGGAGATCCAGCGCGATTTGCAGTTTGCCCGCGAGTTCCAGGAAGCGCTCATGCCGCATGAGTACCCGCAGGTGCCGAGCGAAACGTGCGTCGCCCCGCTGGCGTTGAATTTCCACCACGTGTACATGCCCGCCAGTTCCGTGGGCGGTGATTTCTTCGACGTCTTGAAGCTCGACGACCATCGCGCGGGTATTTTCATCGCGGACGTGATGGGGCACGGCGCGCGATCGGCACTCGTCACCGCCATCCTGCGGACGCTCCTGCAGGATCTCTCCACCCAGGCGGACGACCCGGCCAGGTTTCTGGAACTCATCAACCGCCATTTCTATGAACTGGTCGAAGAAAGCAAGCAGTTCATCTTTGTCTCGGCGTTTTACCTGGTCGTGGACACGCAAAAAGCCGTGGCCACATACGCGTCGGCAGGGCACCCCTCAGCGCTGGTGGTCGAGCGCGCGCGCGGAACGGTTCGGCCGCTCATCCAGAGACTTCACGACAACCCTGCGCTCGGCCTGTTTCGTGAATCGCATTACACGAGCTTCACGAGCTTCGCCGCGAAAGGCGACGTGTTCCTGCTATACACAGACGGCGTTAGCGAAGCGGCCAACGCGGACGGTGAGGAGTTTGGGCGTGATCGGTTGTGCGCCGTGCTGAAGCAGAACCTCGATCGCGATGTGACGGGTCTGACCCAGTCGGTGATCGAGGCTGTCAATCAGTTCACCGGCGCAAAGGTGCTACCCGATGACATTTGCCTGGTGGCGGTCGAAGTAACGGCGTCCGTGAAAAGCGCCACTACGCCGCCCGTCGAGACCGGCGCGGCCGTATAGTCCGCTTGCTCATCCAAGCAACTGCCGCAGCACGAACGGTAGGATGCCGCCGTGGCGGTAGTACTCGACCTCGATGGGCGTATCGATGCGGGCGATGATCGGCACCTTCTGTTGCGTCCCGTCGGGGCGATGGATGACCAGCGTTAACTCCTGCCGTGGCTGGAGGTTCTCGGTCAAACCGAAAACATCGAACGTCTCGGACCCGTCGAGCTTTAGCGTCTGGGCAGTCGTGCCTTCCGTGAACTGGCAGGGCAGCACCCCCATGCCGACCAGATTCGAGCGGTGGATACGTTCGAAGCTTTGCGCGACGACGGCGCGCACGCCGAGCAGCCGCGCGCCTTTCGCGGCCCAATCGCGTGAACTTCCGGTGCCGTATTCCTGTCCGGCGAAGACGACCAGCGGCACGGCGGTCTCCTGGTATTTTATCGCGGCGTCATAGATCGAAATCGGATGCCCCTGATACTTTGTGACGCCGCCCTCGATGCCGGGCAGGATCAGGTTCTTGATGCGCACGTTGGCGAACGTCCCGCGCGTCATCACCCGGTCGTTGCCGCGGCGCGCGCCGTAGCTGTTGAAATCGACGGGCTGGACGCCGTGCTCGATGAGGTATTTGCCCGCGGGTGATTCTTTTTTGATGCTGCCGGCGGGCGAGATGTGGTCGGTCGTCACCGAATCGCCGAAAATGCCGAGGGCACACGCGCCTTTGATGTCAATAATCTTGCCGGGCTTCATCGAGAAGTTCTCGAAGAACGGCGGCTCTTGAATGTACGTGCTCGTCGCGTCCCACCGGTACACATCGCCGACGGAAGAGGGAATTTCATTCCACGCCGGATTCTGGGCCGCGAAGTCCTTGTACAGGGCGCGAAACACATCGGGCTTGAGCGCGCTCTTCATGGCGTCGCGGATTTCCTGCACCGTCGGCCACAAGTCGCGCAGATAAACATCCTGCTTGTTCTTGTCCTTGCCGATTGGTTCGGTGGTCAGGTCGATGTTGACCCGGCCTGCGAGGGCAAACGCGACGACGAGCGGCGGCGACATGAGAAAGTTCGCCTTCACGCTGGAGTGAACGCGCGCCTCGAAATTGCGATTGCCACTGAGCACGCTGGCGGCGACGAGGTCGTGCTTCACCACGGCTTCCTCGATCGGTGCCGGCAGCGGTCCCGAGTTGCCGATGCACGTCGTGCATCCGTAACCGACAAGGTTGAAACCGAGCGCGTCGAGGTAGCGTTGCAGGCCCGTCTTCGCCAGGTAATCGCTGACCACACGCGACCCCGGCGCCAGCGAACTCTTGACGTACGCGGGAACTTTCAACCCTCGTTCGACGGCCTTCTTCGCGAGCAGGCCCGCGCCCAGCATCACGCTTGGGTTTGACGTGTTGGTACAGCTCGTGATCGCGGCGATGACGACCGAGCCGTGCCCAATCTGCCAGTCGCCGTCTCGTGTCGGCACGGAGCCGTGAACAGTATCGGGTGTGGGGTGCTGGTCGCGCATTTCCGACTCACTCGCCGAAACGCGATCGTTGCCGCCATCCCCTTGTTGCGGTTGCTCGACAGGCGTGCACGAGCCGAGGTGTACGGCGACGCGCTGGCTCAATTCCTCGCGGGGTTTGTTGTAGCCGTTTTCCGCAAGCGGCTTGGAAAGCAGT
>JBGPVO010000104.1:0-5829 GCA_041491705.1 Verrucomicrobiia bacterium | reverse complement strand
CGATTGCTTGGCGTTCCCGCAGCTTGTAGCCGAAGTGGAGGCTTTGGAGGCGGAGCAGGCTCAAACAATCATCCGCAAGAATGAGCTTCGTACGCGACTAGACCGACTCAGTTGGATCGAACGAGTTTTCACGCACAAAAAGGCCACACTGACAAACTCTATCGCTACAGAACAACGGCATCTGGAGGCTATCGAAGCGACGCTCACGAGGCCGCGAATGGGACTGGGTATTGTTTAGTGCATCCGATACTGACAAGTTGGAGGGAAACGATCCGTGGTTCAGTGACTCCAGCAACCCTGTAGGTCGGGCATTGCTAAACACCACCATCAGCCGCACCAAGCAGAACCTCAGTATCTTTCTCGATGCGACCTATTGGAAACAGCGCCGCGTTCGGTCGATCTTGACGGAATTGGCCGGGACCATACGTGATAGCTGACCCACAAACAGCGCCATCACCTCTTCCGACACGTCTCATTCCCATTCGATGGTGCTGGGTGGCTTGCTGGAGATGTCGAGGCAGACGCGGTTGTCGCCTTTGACCTCATTGATGATGCGGGTCGCGATCCGCAGACGTGGCACTTCAGTGGTGCGCCGCTGTGGTCTCGACATTCGTCGTTGCCGGCGGCTGGGTCGCCCACAAAAACCGCAACACGCCCCACGTCAACGGCCCCGCGCTACTGTCATGCTCGGCGTCGAACCGAACCTGACCCGCGAACGAGAGCGCCTGGGCATCCACCGTATCGTCTCCACACGCGCGATCGAGCAGCGCGTACAGAACAAGTCCATCACCACCGACCCCAACACGAACTTGTGTGGGTCGGAGTGCCACGGGGCTGCTGATCACCGGCAGGGCTGGCGTATCGACGACGACACGGTCTTCCAACGCGCCCAGCACGCGGATAACGGATTGGTTTACTGACACGGGTGGCTCGGTCGCCGCCGTGTCGTTTAATTCTTCCGAGAGCGCCTGGTCTTTTTCAGCGGCAGCAAGAACAGCTGCGTCGACAGGCGTCGGCTCCAATAACGAACGCGGCTCGCCGGGAGGAGTGGCACCAAGAAAAGCCGGCTGCTCGTTCCACCCGAGATTGCGCCGTGCCGCCCCAATTTTCTGACGCCACGCGCCACTGGAAAATCCGTGCGCGCTGGGCAACGACATCAGGCTCGGGTCGAACACATCGGCAATCACGTAGCGCGCGTCGGGGGTCAACAACGGGTCCTGACCGGCCGTGGGCATCCACGCGATACGCGGCAATTCGCGCGGAGCTGCGGTGAGCGCAACGCCCGAGAAGCGGAAGAACACAAACATCGCGCCGAAGGCCATCAGGGAGCCTGCCAGAATCCACAGCATCAGTTGCCCCTGGGCGAAGGACAGCTTGGGGACACGCCTCATGACCGGTCAATCCGCGCTGCTTGTCCCTGGCACATCTGGACGGGCAGCGATATTGACCGCCGGAATGCCCGCTCGAAGCGCCGCACTCATGATCTCCGTTACGGTTCCGTGGGAGACGTGTGCGTCGGCCTTGATAATCAGCTCATGGCCGCGTCCTTGCTGCACGGCCCCGCGCAACGCCTGCTCAAGCTTGTCGATGTCGATGGGCTGGTCATTGAAGAAAAGCAGGTCGTCGCGCGCGACCGTGACAACGAGGGTCTGGAACGCGCTCACGAACGGCATCGTGGACGGCGGCAGCACCACCTTGATCCCTCGCTGCATGACCAGCGGGGAATTGAGAATGAAGAACAGGAGCAACAGAAAGACGACGTTCACCAGCGGCGCGGGATCGACCAACCCCTTCGAAATCTGGCAGTGCGTCTTGAACGTCATTGCAGCGCCACGACCTTGTTCGATTGCTCGCCGCCCTCCTCCTTACGCACCAGGTACTGGACCGTCTCATTCGCGGCCCGCTCCATATCCAGCACCAGATTCTGCACGCGGCTGACGAGGTAGTTGTAGGCAATGTAGCTGGGAATCGCGACGACGAGTCCACCCGCCGTGGTCAGCAAGGCCTGCCACACCCCACCCGCCAACTGCCCGGCGGTGGCTTGTTGCGTTCTTTCGATGACCATGAACACTTGAATCATTCCCCAGACGGTGCCCAGGAATCCAATCAGCGGCGTGACCTGGGCGATCGTGACCAAGATGGGCAGATTGCGCTCCAACCGCGTGACTTCGGTGCGCGCGGTGTCCTGAACGGCCTCGCGAATCTCCTCGCGCGGGCGGTCGTGATGGTTGACGGCGGTCTCGACGACTTCCGCGACGGGGCCGGCTGTGTTCTTGCACGTGCCGATGGCCTCGTTGACATTGCCGTGCTTGAGGGAGTTCAGGATGCCATTGACGAAATCGGTCGTGTGAATCTGGGCGCGGTGATAATGAAACAAGCGTTCGAAAAACACCGCGATGGCAAGTATCGCGCTGATGAGGATGAACCACATCAACGGCCCGCCTTTTGTCATTACTGTCAGCATGGCATTCTTTGCTTACCTCACATCTGGCTCGTTTTCAACGACAAACCAAGCAAATCTCGTTCTCAGAACAGGATCAAGTGTTCCACCCGCAGCTTGCGAATCTTTTCCTCGAGCAATGTTTTCATGTCGGGACACAGGTCGGCGACTTTTTGATACAGGATGATCGCGTCGCGCCACTGCTCGCGCCGCTCTTTGATGAGGCCGGCGGCGAAGCCCGCCTTGCACATCCAGAACCGCTCGGGCGGGGTGTTTGGATCGGGGGTGACGGCCTGCTCGTACACGGCCCTGCTGTACCACTCAAACGCCTCGTCATATTTGGCTGCCTTCTCGTAACTCAGTCCCGTTCCGTAATACAATTGGTTGCGCAAGGCCGAGTCACCCGTGGGGATGACGTCCAAGCCCTTACGATAGCTCGTGACCGCATCCTCAAAGCGGCCCAGCGTGAACTGCATGTCACCCTTGCGCCCGCACGCCTCGGCCACCAGGTAACAATCGGGAAAATCCTTGGTGAGCGAATCGAACACCTGGAGCGCGCCGCCGAATTGGTTCAGTTCGCTCAACGCGTCACCTTCCCCGAACCGCGCGTCGCAGCGCCACGCGGAGGCGGGGAAACTCTTCAGGAGCGTTTCGTACAACTCGATGGCCACCTTGTAATCCTGGCGCAGGTACGCGGCGCGTCCGGCCATGTATTGCGCCGTATCGACCAGCTTGCTGGTCGCGTAGTTCTTCACGAGAAGCTGGAATTGCTCCTGCGCCTTGATGTAGTCCTTCTGCTTCATGTAGTGGTCGGCAACCCAGAATTCCGCGTCGGGCGCGAGCACCGACTCGGGATACTTCTTCAAGAAATCAACGAATTCGGCCAGCGTCTTGTCGGCCTGGCCCTTTTGCGCGTAGCACCAACCGCGGTTGTAAAACGCGCGCTGGCCCAGCTCGCTGTCGGGCGCTGCGGTCATCAGCTTCTCGAACTCCGCGGCCGCCTCGTCGTACCTGCCCTCGTGGTAAAACGACTCGCCGATGGCCAGACCGGCTTTCGTCGCCCATTCGCTCTGCGGATACTTCGTCACGACCGTTCCGAATGCCGTCCGCGCGTCCGGTTCCTTGCCGAGCCCGCCCCGAATCACGCCGATGTTGAACTGGGCCTCGGCCGCATACTCGCTGGCGGGAAACTGTTGGACGAGCGACTCGAACACATGCGCGGCGGCTTCGCTGTTATTCGTTCGCTGGTACGACTGGCCAAGCTGGAACATGGCGCGGTCCATGAGCTTCGTGTCCGGATACGTGCTAATGAGCTGCCGATAATCGTTGATGGCGTCCGCGTACTGGCCGACCGCGAACTCGGCGTCAGCCGTCTTGAACAGCGCCTCCGCCGCCACCGCGGGATCCTTGGCGAGCGTGGCGGCCTGACGAAAGTATGGAAGCGCATCGGCGATTTTGTCGAGTTTCCACGCGCACCAGCCCGCCTCGAAGTTGGCCCTGGCCACCAGGGCGCTCTTGGGATACTTGTCGATCAAATTGACGTACTCGGGCAACGCGTTGGTGAAATTGTTGTTGGTGAAGAGCAAATCGCCGATGGTCATTTGGATTTCGTCGGCGAGCGGGTCACCCGGAGTCGATTGCAGATAGGTCTTCAACTTGTCCACTCCATCGGCCAATTTGCCGGCGCGGACGTAGGATTCGCCCAGCTTGAGCATCGCTTCGCGCTTCAGCGGCGGGTCTTGCGCGAGCGCAAGCGCCTGGGCAAACGACTGCGCGGCATCGTCAAACTTTCCCTGCCGCCAATACACCCAGCCTTCGCCGCGCCACGCTTCGGCGGCGAGTTGACCGGTCACAGGTTTGTTGGGACTCGACTTGTACGAATCGATGACCGCGGCATAGCGTTTCAACGCGTCGTCGGGATGATTTCGCTGTGACAGTGATTCGCCCAGCCAGATGCCGGCGCGAAACGCCGCGCGGGTGTTGGGGTATTTGCCCACGACACCGGCCAGGACTGCTTCCGCCTTTTCAAACTGCTGGAGCGCGAGGTGCACCTGTCCGCGGAGCAACTCCGACTCCTGCGCCAGGTCCCCTTTGACGCCGACCTTGTCCGCCGCGGCGGTCTTGTTGAGTTCATCCAGCGCCTGCAACGCTGCGCCGAGATGACCGAGCTTGAAGCGCACGAAAGCCAATCCGTAGTATGCTTGCTGCCGGTAGCCACTGTGCGGATACTTTTCGATGACCTCCGCATAGCGTTGCTCGGCTTCGCCATACCGCTCGCCGCGTAACAGAGACTCCGCGAGCCAGAAGCGAAAACTGTCGGGGCGTTTCTCGGTCGGCCATTTCGCCAGCGCATCCTCGATCGTCTTTACCGCCGCCTGCCACTTGCCCTGGTTCAACTGCGCCCGCGCCATGTCCAACACGACGGCATCGGCGCGATCCGAGTTGGGGAATTGGTTCAGATATTCGGCGAACTGCCGCTCGGCGAGATCATTGAGTCCATCCCTAAACGCGGCCTCGGCGACGCGGTACAGTTTGTTCTCGTCCGGCGTCGCCGCCGCGGCGCGGACGAAGTCCCCGCCGGCCAACACCAATGCCAGGATGATCCACCACCTCCTCATGTCACTCCTTAGGACGCAATTTATGGCAGAATGTTCACCGCGCGGCAAGGTTTGAAGTCGGCAAAGAATACAACTGACGCTTTGAGGAGTATTTAGCTGACACAAACCTGGCGTCATGCAGGCGGAGGCCGAAGTTGTAACGCGGCGCTGGGGTACCGGCGGGCATGGTGGCAGTCATCTCGGCCAGAAGCAAATCCGCAGCACCACCAGAATGCCGAGAATCACCAGCGCAACGGCGAAGGCCACCGCGCAAAATCTGCCACTTCAACTTGGACGGACTTGCCCCGCCATAGTCCCGCGTCTACGGACGACAGCAGGTTGTTGGAGCTTGCACGCCAAAGGCGGCTTGCTTTCAAATTCACGCAGGAGAGACGCTGGCGGACGGCTAGGGCGCACGAAGTCGTGTGTCAAGGACGCCGGACGGCATTGAGAAAATCACGCAAGTGGCCGAGTGCTTGAACTAGCATCAGAGGACATCCTTGTGGCGGCTGCGCGTGATTCAGCTTGTGCAGATGTACTCCGCTAGGGCGACAATCCTCGTCCTTGGGACGACTTCCCACACTCAACGTCTTCTTGTAATCAGTTACCTCATCGACAGCAACCGGCACATTGTTCCGTTGACCTGTGAGCCAGTAGATCCATGTTTCAATGTTTCGGGCTGGCAAAAGCAGGGAGCGACCTTGATCCGCCGCAATAAGGGGAAGTCGACGCTCTTTCAATAACTTGGCGACTTCCATCTCGCGTCCTGCGGCGCCCTTGCCGTCTTCATCG
>JBGPVO010000103.1:0-5855 GCA_041491705.1 Verrucomicrobiia bacterium | reverse complement strand
TCTGGGAGTTGCGACGGAAGGAACAGGCAGCGCCGCTTCGGAGCACGGCCCTGACCGAGGAAGAAGAGAAGGTGCTGGCGTTCCCCAGCGGAAGCCGGTCGCGCGCGTAACAGCTTCACGGAATCTGCGCTCAGTTTCACGAGCAGGGTGATGATTCGCCCTGCTCGCCTTATTTTGAGCCCCGTCGGTGGACCGTGTGCTACGCAAGATCGATGACCGCCGCCACCAGCTTTTCAATACCTTCGGCAGCCTCCTTGATGCTCTGGGCCAGCATGTAAGCCGGAGTGCTGACGATCTTCCTGTCCTTGTCGACGACAAATTCCTGCACGGGACACGATACGTGCTTGGCGCCCATCTTCTCGATATCCTTCGCGGTGTTCTTGTCCGTGCCGATCGTGATTTGTGGATGCTCCCCGCCGAAAACCTTCGCCGCGATCACGGGCGCAATGCAGACCACGCCGATGGGTTTGTGCGCCGCGTGCACTTCCGTTGCCAGGCGTGAGACTTCGGGGTTCACCGAACACTCCGGGCCCTTGAAGGCGTAGTCGCTGAGGTTCTTCGCGGCGCCAAATCCGCCGGGGAAAATCAGCGCGTCGATGTCGGCGGCCTTCACGCCGGCGATGTCGCGAATCTTGCCGCGGGCGATGCGGGCGGACTCGACGAGCACGTTGCGCACTTCGTCCTTGGATTCCTCGCCCGTGAGATGATTGATGACGTGACGCTGGCGAATGTTTGGCGCCATGCAGACGGCCTCCGCACCCGCGCGATCAATCGCCACCAGCGTCAACACGGCTTCGTGGATTTCCGAGCCATCCATAACCCCGCAGCCGGACAGAACCACCCCAATTTTCTTTGCCATAGTCGCCTCCGGCACGTATTCTAACGCGCTCGGCATGGCAACTCAAACCAAGAACATCGCGCGGCTGCTGAAGATCATGGCGCGCCTGCGCGGCCCCGGCGGTTGTCCGTGGGACCGCGAACAAACGCACCAGTCCATCCGGCACAACCTGATCGAGGAATGCTACGAGGCGCTCGATGCCCTGGATGATGGAAAGATGGGCGCATTTCGTGATGAGCTGGGTGACATCCTCCTGCAAGTCGTTTTCCATGCGCAGATGGCGAGCGAGGATGGCACGTTCGATTTCGACTCGATCGCCAAATCCATCGGCGATAAGCTGGTGCATCGCCACCCGCATGTGTTCGGCACCGCGAAGGCCCGCAACAGCGCGGAAGTCCTCCAGCAATGGGAGGCAATCAAGAAATCCGAGAAAGGCGCGTCCAGCATCGTGCATATGGAGGACCTGCCGAAACATCTGCCCGCACTGTTGAAAGCTGACAAGGTTCAACGCAAGGTCGCGCGGGTAGGGTTCGACTGGAAACACGTCAACGACGTCATTGCGAAGGTCGAGGAGGAGTTGCGGGAGCTGAAGGGCGCGCTGGCATCGAAGAATCGCAAGCAGTTTGAAGAAGAACTCGGCGATCTGCTGTTCGCCGCTGTCAATCTGGCGCGTTTCGAAAACCTGCAGGCCGAAGAACTGCTCAATCGCACCATCGCGAAATTCGTGAAGCGGTTTCAGGAAATCGAGAAAACCGTCCACGCCAGCGACCGCAGGCTTGAGGATTGCAGCCTCGAGGAACTCGACGCGCTTTGGGAGTCGGCAAAACACAAAAAGCGAGCCACGCGTCCGCGCCGCCGCCCGAAGATAAAGACCACACGCACACGTTAGCGGGACGGAGTTGCTGCGCTTCGGATGCTAATCGTGCCACGCCTCACACCGCGCAGCCATCGTGCTCGCACATACACTGTTCCAGCGTGCACTCCGTCAGGCAGCGGCGGCTGCAATACAGAAGATTGCCTTTGCGAATCGCTGTATCAGCGCTCACGGTGCACTGGCAATTCGCGCATGCGCATTTCATTCGTTGTGAATGCTTAGCCGATGTCGTGGTTCTGGGGATCTTGACCTTAGAAGTTTTTTTCACGGGGTCTCCGTATGCTCCTTTTTCTTAGCATACGCCCATCGACTGGACGTGGCAAATACGATGGGCACACTTGAAATCAGGCGGCGGCGGTGCCGCGATAGACGCGGGGCACGCGGGCGGTCTTGGTGATGCCGCAGAGCACTTCCCAAGGAATCGTGTCTTCCCAGCGTGCCACATCGCTGGCGGTGATCTGCGCAACGTCCTGTTGGCCGATGAAGACCACTTCGTCGCCACACTCCACGGTGGAAAGCCGGGTCACGTCCACCATGATCTGATCCATCGTGACGCGCCCGACCACGGGACAACGCTGTCCACCCACGAGGACGTCCGCCTTGTTGGACAAGTGACGGCTGAATCCGTCGGCGTAACCGGCCGTGACCGTGGCAATCCGCATCGATTTCTCCGCGGTGAACGTTTGTCCGTAACTGATGGTGCGTCCCGCGGCGACGTCCTTCACGTAGGCCACACGGGCTTTGAAACAGAGCAGGGGTCGAAACTCGCCTACCGGTGCCTGCGTCGGGCAAATCCCGTACAGAAGCAATCCGGGCCTGACCATGTTGAGGTACGCTTCGGGCAGACCCAGCACCGCCGCGCTGTTCGCGGCGTGCAGGGATGGAATGTTGACTCCTTCGCTCGCCAGTTGCTCAACGACCTTCCGAAACAAGGCCAGCTCGCGCCGCGTTTCGTCGAGATCCGCGTCCGCCGACGGGAAGTGCGTGTACAACCCCACGATCCGCACGTGCTGCAATGCCGTGATCTGCCGTATGTTCGCGGCAGCGTCTTCGTGCCAGAAACCGACGCGTCCCATGCCGGTATCGACTTCGACATGCGCGTCCACGATCTTGCCGTGTTGCCGCGCTTCGTCCTCAAACAGATGCGCTTCTTCGATTGTCGAAATCGTTGGAGTGACGTTCTGCTCGATCATCTTCGCCACTTCGAAGGGCAACGCCGAGCCGAACAGCAGGATTGGCCAGCCACTGCCGCCGATTTGCCGCAACAACAGCGCCTCCGGAAGGGTGGCGACGGCAAACGCATCGGTGCCGCATTGCATGAGTGTGGCGCCGACCTGCGCCAGACCGTGGCCATACGCGTCGGCCTTGACCACCGCCATCAGTTTGACGTTCGGCCCGATGCGGCGGCGGATGGCGGCGACGTTGTGACGGAGCGCGTCGAGGTCGACCTCCACCCAGCAGCGATAATACGATTGCGGAACCATCCCGCCAAGACTCTACCAAATCCGGCGAACAGTTCGCACGCTACTTCCACTCGGACTTTGTGCCGGAAGAGCTGAGGGGTGCGGTCGAATCCCACACCCGCGAGTTTGCTGGCGGAGTTGACCACGGATCGGGGGCGGGCTTAGCGGCGGACGACGGCGCGTTCGGAATTGTGCCGTTCTTGTCCCACTGGGAAGATCGTACCGCGTTTGTCCGGTCCCAAGGCGAAGGTGGTCCCGCACCAGAAGGCACTGGTTGGCCACCGCTCAACGTGAGCGCAGTGTTGGTGCCCACGACCCCGGGTTGCGGCAATCCGGGTGTACTTGGAACCGGCTGCGCTGGCGCTAGCGGCGTCACGGTGATTCGGTTTGGTGATGCCTCATTCACGCTCGACGGAGTGATGACAGTCAACGTCGGTGATACCGGCGGCTTGTCCGGTGTGGGCGGCAGCACGTCTTTTGGGCTTCGCTGCTGTGCGTACGCATATGATGTGACGCCGAGACTTACCACCGCAACAGCAAGCGTCTTTCGCAGGAGCACTTTCATTACCTCCGAAAAGCTAGCAGACCGCGCGGCGATGTCAATTGCTCGCCCGAATCTGCGAGGTGCCGCTCACAACCGCGTACTGCGCGGACTTGTTCCAGCCGTCCGCCAGCGAGAACTCGACATACGAACGGTCGACGGCGCGAACCGTGTCTTTGCGGTTGGCCACCCAGATCTTGTCGGCGGTCAGATCGTAGATCACCGTGTGCAAATTCGACTTCATGGCAATCTGCCGCGCCAGCTCCTGGATCGTGCTCACATCGAACCTGCCCTGCAGGTCGCGAACAAGCTGCGCCTGCTTCTCCTCGTAGTGGCCGCCGTACACGACGTCGTGGAACTGCGGCATCGACTGGCCGGCAACCTCCAGCGCGTCGCGCTCGTTGGCGTGCCAGGCGTGACACCGCTGCGCTGACGTGATCATGCCGATGGGGTCATTGTGCTTGTCACCAAGGAAATAGACATACGAGTTGGTGCGGTGCGCGGCGCGGATGACCGCCGCGCCTTCGCCGGCCGTATCCGCATAACGCAGCACGTTCTTCAGCAGAAACGGCATCGGCGTGCCCGCCAGCGTCTCGCCGGGCGGATTGCCGAAACCCATCTCGCTGAGCGCGACGCCCTTCTCATTGACGCCCGATATGGCTCCCACGAAGCCGACCCAGCCGATTGTCACGTACGCGTTCGCGCTTTCGGTGGTGGGGCGATACACGGTGATCAGTGGGCGGCGTTGCAAGTTGAAGTTGGCGCCATAATCGAGAATGCGAAGCTGATAGACGTGTCCGTCGCGTGTCGCGCTGCCTTTGGCGACCAGGCCGCTGCAGCTGGTTTCGCCGACATCGGGGATCGCATGCATCCGATGAATCTTGTCCAACGGGATGCCGCTGCCCGCGGCCAGGCCGGCCATCTCTTCGAGATCTTCCCTCGGGGTGTACCGTGCCATCATGTGCCAGGCGCGATCTAGCAATTCGTCGATGATCTCATCCTTGTCGCGGAGCGAAATCAACTTCGAGTTGCGCAATTCCTTCGGCAGAAATTTGTCCGCGCCGTCCTGCACATCGTGGATGGTGCCGCGTACCTGTTCTGCCAACAGGCGCCCGTGCTCGTAGCCCATCTCGTACGGCGTGCCACTCACGTAGAGCACGGTAATACGATTGTCGTCGTCGCCGATGTACTCGACGCGGCCGGTGTGCGTGACCATGCGGTCGGGTTTCGGTGCTGACAGGATCTTTTCGACCTTGGGATTGTCCATCACCAAGGTTTTGGCGACCGTCCCGCAACCCAGTGCCAATAAGGCACAGGCGCACGCCGCCGACCAGAAGCTATTCTTTCTCAAGACCTTCGTTCCCTTCGGTTGTATGGGTATAATCTACGCTGGTTTTTGAGCGGACGCCAGTGTACGTCGGGAAGTTGCGTCACCAGTGGTAGTTAACGCCATTGAGCAACGGGCTGTTCTGTTGCCAGATGTTCGGTTGACTGGCGGGCGAGTTGGTCGAGGACGGAGTCTCCAAAGCGGGGGTGGCTGTGCTGGCATTCGTGGGTGAAAGTGCGAGTGGGGGCGCGGCAATCGCGTTGAGCTTGTCTCGCGAACCTCCCGGGGCGGATGTGATGGATTTCGACAGCAGTCCCTGAGCAGTCGGTGGCGTCAACGGTATCGAGCGTGGGCGCGAAGCCGGTACCGAGGAGGCAGGCGCCGGCGCAGTCGCTAATGGGATCTCGACTTGCGCGGGGCGGGGCACCGTGATTTGGGGTTGTGCTGGCTGGGGAACGGTCAACGGTATCGCCGCGGGCGCGTTCGTCACATTTGCGGCATCTCGAATCGCAGCCGGTGGGGCAGGCGGGTTGGTTGTGGTTCCGACTTGCCCCCAAGCAACGGCGGAGGCTAAAATAAATACGATCAGGGTTCCGACGAGTTGACGCGGTGTCGTCATTGTACAGTGTGAAGTTACTGGAGAACACCGAAGGTGTCTAGTTTCCGTAATGACGTGAAGAATCGAGTGCGTGACTTGACTTGTGAAAGCGTTTCGATAAGAATCCGCCCGCGAATCTGACTATGAGCACCTGGAAAGTGGCTCTTTTATCCGCGCTGATACTGACGGCCCTGTGGTTTCTGGCGCCATCCCG
>JBGPVO010000102.1:0-5856 GCA_041491705.1 Verrucomicrobiia bacterium | reverse complement strand
TTGAGACGGTCGGGCTTGACGCCGGCCACGGTGCAGCCGCAGGACGGCTTTGGCGTCTGCACTTGCAACTCGGCATCGCCCACGTTCTGAAACGTGAACGTGCCCGTGACCGACTGCACCAGTGACGTCGTCCCGAAGTCGTATGTGGTTTGGTCAAACCGAATCTTGGGCGTACCGTCCGCATGCGCCTGTGTGCAGGCGATGGACGCAGACATTATCATCGTGAAGAGTTTTTGTTTCATTTTCATTGTAGTCTCCGTTTCTGAATTTCTGCGACCTCATCGGCGCAGCACATACCTAATATTTTCAAATTCTTGGTTGTCATCACTCAGTTAGGGTTTGGTGACACAGCGCATCTGGGTTGTACACGGGAATCCTCGATCAAATCGAGCGACACGAAGGGCGTCGAAGCCCGTTACGCTCTGGGAGGATTAAAGATGGAAGTCGCGAACAGTGGCAACTTCAGCAGGAATAAAGACGGCGCAACTCGGTAGCTGCCGATGGCCAGCGCGATTTTATCGCCAGCACACAACGCTACGGCAGGAGTGTGGCAATCACGGTGCAAAACGCAGTGGCAATCACTGGCAACGTTACAATGACCGGCTGCATCCGCGCTGGCGAAAGCGCAATTCACCAACCCGAGAACAAAGCTGGCGAACAGCAAAACCGCGAGCTGCCGATATATCCTCCGAAACATAGCACGCAAAGATTGTCGCAAGCGTTCGACAACTTCAAGAGCTTTTTGGTCGATCCCTGTAAGCAGAGGCCGCCAACTGTCCACCGTTGAACTCGACAATGAGGTCGTTTGATTTACAATGTGCGCACACGATGAGACAGAATTCCTCTCCCTTGCGGGCAGTGGCCATCGTGATTGCCCTCGCGCTACTCATCGGATTGGGAGTCAGCACCGTATATCGTGCGGGGCCGTATCGGGTTGGGGCCGGCGGTTCCGGTGTGAAAAGATTGAGTCGGTGGGAAAAACGTCTTGGGTTCAGCCTGGATGAGTTCGGCAACAAGAGCTGGGGATCGAGAATTCATCGCTGCGATTTCACGGTGGATACCGCGGCGGGGCAGGCCGTGCTGGACGGCTCGGACATTTATCAGGCACACAACATCCGCGGTTGGTATTATATCTATCCTCCGTTGTTCGCCATCCTGATGGTGCCGTTTGCCGTGGTGCCGACATTTTGGGCCGCCCTCGCGTGGTATGGGCTCTCCGTGGTTCTTGTCATATCGACCGTCAAGATGTGTGCGTCGCTTGTGAGGGAGACGTTACACTTCAGGGGGGATCCGCTTGCCCTGTATGCGCTGCCACCGTTGCTGGTCTTGTTTCCGCTGATGTCCGCGCTGGCGCGCGGGCAGACCACCCCGGTCTTGTTGTGGTTGGTCACCGCGGGACTGGTTTGCGCGTGGAAGGGGCAGGACATGCGCGGCGCGATGTGTCTTGCCGGCGGAATCCTGCTGAAGGTATTCCCCATCGTCCTGCTGGCGTATTTCGTCTGGCGAAGACGCTGGCGGTTGGTCCTGGCCACACTGGTCGGCGTGGCGGTCGGGGTATTCATCATTCCGGCGGCGGTGTACGGCGGGCATCGAAACATCGACTACCTGAAGGCGTGGGTGAACGTGATCGGTAAGCCCGCGCTCGAAGCGGAGTCTGAGCGCGCCGACAATCCGCTCTACGGTCAGTTGTTAAGCTCGCAGTTGCCGCGCAATCAATCGTTGTCGGCAGTGTTAACGAGGCTGACGGGCAATCCACGTGCGCGCTGGATCGGCATGGCCGTCGGCGTGATCATGGCGGGAGTGATTCTCCTCGTCGGGCGACGGGCAGGAGCCAGTAACGAAATCTACGTCTTGTCAGCCGTGGTTGTCTGGATGTTGCTGATCCCGCCCGTATCCTGGTCGCATTACTTCATGCTGCTCTTGTTGCCGTTGACTGTGCTCGTCGCGGTGGCAATCAGTGCGGGGGACGGGACCATGCGCTGGGGGGCGGGTGTCGTGCTTGCCTTGTTCGCCATTCTGGCCCTCGGACTTGCCGGCAGCCGCGCGGCGCAGGCTTACGGCCCGCTCTGCTGGGGAACGCTCGGGCTTTGGTTGGTCTTGGCAGCGTGTCTGCGCGGCGGCCACACTTCTTCGATCCATCGCGAATAATACGGGAAACCACCCTGTTCCGCCGTTGGTCGAAACTTCCAACGCCGGTAGATCCACAGCCAGTATTCTGGCCGCTGTCGGATGATCTCTTCGCAGATCCCCAGACATTTCTGGCTGACGACACGCAAATCCGCATCATCGTCGCCTGTTGGCACACAGGGGATCTCGGGTCCGTAGACGATGCGAATGCGTCCTCCAGGCAATGGATACGCGACGGTGCAGACGATGGCCGCCCCGGTATGCAGCGCCAACGCGGCCGCAGCCGAATAGCTGAAGACGGGCTTGCCGAAAAACTCCAGCCAGATTCCGCCGCGGCTTGGCACCGCGTTCAGGTCGATAAGCATGGCGATGCATTCGCCGCGCTTCAACGCCTTGAACAACTTGGTCACCGCAAATCGCTGCAAAATGATGCGGTTGCCCGCGCGTCCTCGCAGGCGCTCAAACACGCGGGCCACGTGCGGATTGCGGGTCTGTTCTGTCACGATGGTGACAGGGAATCCCAGCAGCGCGGTGGCCAGCCCCAGCAATTCCCATTCGCCGTAGTGGAGCGTGACCAAAATAACTCCCTTGCCTCGCGCGCGACAGTCCTCAACCAACCGCAAGCTCTCCGCATCGACTTCGACCAATCTGTTGAGCGTCGCGTGATTGAACCGCCGCCCCCAAAACAAGCCGAAGAAACTACGCGCGAAGGTTTGAAAGGACAAGCGGGCGACGCGCCGTTTTTCCCCGGCGGACATGCTTTGGCCAAAAGCAATGTCCAGATTCGTCAGCGCGATGCGTCGCTCCCGAGCCAGCAGATGAAACGCAAGCCAGCCGGCGCCATTGGCGAGCCGCACCATTGTTTTCCGCGGCAGGAGGGGAATCACCGCCGCCAATAACTCCAGAACCAACCCTTCGATTCCGTACCGGAAACGTTTCCAACGCGACGGAGGTTTTCGTCCGGTGCTCACGCTAAACCTTTACCGATTCGGACGGCGATTTCGCCTGGCGAACTCGTTGAAGCTGGGTGGAACGCATCGGTTCGGCAAGTCGAAGAATCAGGCGCAGGAGATGTTTGTCGTCCCGCGTCAAACGTGGATGGCCGCGGTAACGCAAGAAAAAGCGCAGCCGCTCACCGCGCCGAAAGAACGACGGTGCGGGCGCATCCAGGGTCGCCAGGTCCTTCGCGCGGCTGCGCGTTTCCATCCACGGCTTCCAACAACGACCTTTGTGCGAGTCGATCAGGAAAAACCGGGCCAGCGACGTGCCGCTGAGGAGGATGTTCCGCCAGAAATAATCGTGATGGACGAAACAACATTCGTGCATCCGACGGGTGTAATCCGCCAAACGGGTGATCAGTGTTCGCCGGAGTAGCTGTTGTTCCGAAGACGGGAGCGTCGGCAGATGGTCCCGAATGAACAAATCCAGCGGGAGTGGCTCGTGAACGCCTTCGCTGATGAGAAAGGAGCGGTGCAACCAACCGGCCGAGCGCTCCTCGCCGTAGGCAACGGGGGCCGGTGCGTCCAGACCCCATGCTCGCAATCGCCCCAGGTTTTCAAATTCCCGTCGCACCTTGGATACGCCCAGCAACGTGCCACGATAGCAACCGCTCCAGCGGTGAGCCAAAGTCGGGTACCAGTATTTCTTCAGGTAGAGTTCGCGGCGCACACCATCTTCGCGGAATTCCAGACGCCGCAGTTCCGTAGCGGTGCCATGCTTCAGAGCGGCCCCCGTTTGCAGGGCATAAACGGCCCCGACGCTGTCCATGTGACGGGTCTGCAGCAGTGCTTGCCAGTCCGGGGCAATGACAACCCTTTCGCGTCGTCGCATATCAGTTTCAGTTTCCGAAGCCCGCGTGAATTTGTCCAACTAAAACTCCACGAGTCGTGACCGCGCGCCTACTTCCTCATGAACTGGCGCATGGCTTCCATGCCGGCCAGCAATTCGGCGCTGTGCGCGGTCAACGCCTGGCGCGGATTCGGTTGCGAAACGTTGTTCGTGTCGAGAACAGTGGGGCCGCCATTGTACGCTTGCAGGCCAAAGGGTGTGATGGAATTTGTATCCACAATGGCGGCCGAATCCCAACTCGCAATGAGAACGAATGGGCGCGTCGCATTGGTCGTCAGTGGCAGGCCTTGCGTGTAATCCGACAATGGGTTTTCCGCGCCCATGTAGCTGAAGACCGTCGGTGTCACGTCCTCGTGGCTCGTCATGCGGTGAATATGGCGCGGGGCTTCGCCGGGAATGTTGGCGACGCACAGGGTCTTCGTTTGGTAGCGGTCGAACGTGCTGTCGTGCCCGAACAGCCCCAGTTCATTGAACGCCTCGCCATGGTCGCCCACAATGAAGACCAGCGTGTTGTCCATCAATCCCTGCTCTTCCAACACGCGGAGCGCGCGGCCGATCTGCTCGTCCACATAGTGCAAACTGTTTCGATAGCGGTTTTCCGCGAGACGGACGGCTTCCGCGTCGCGGGCGATCTGGATGTAGTTGATCTCGTCGGTCAACGTCCCCACGTTGTAGATGGCATGCTCGGCGGGGTAGCGATACGGCTGGTGCGATGCGTCGTAGAACATGAAGGCGAAAAACGGCGCAGGCTTCTCGTGGACAAACGTGATGAATTCGTCGGTCATCGCGCGGTCACGGTCCACGCGCGAACATTTCCACTGGTCCGTGATCGATCCGGGCACGTCGAGGAACGCCGTGCTGCGGAACTCGGGGTAGTTGAGATCGGTGCAGCAGAGTATACGAAAGTGATAACCGAGCGGCTGGAGAGCGCGGATCAGCACCGGCCCCTGCCGGCTGCTCAGCGCGCTTTGCCAGTACGTGCCGGGGATGCCGTACAGCAACCCGAAGATGCCGTAACGCGTCGTATTCCCGCTGCTGAAGTTGTCGTCACACACGAGGTGTTTCTCACCCCAGCGAGTGAGCCACGGCATGACCTCGGGCGTAAGCATGTCGAAGCGCGCCCCTTCAATCGCAATGATGACCACGTTCGGCCGCGGGCCGCCGGGACGGAAGCGGATCGGCGACTTCGGGTAATCGAGCGCGCCGCCTCCCGCCTTCACAGACAGGTGCGTCTTCGGCGACATATCGATGCCGAACACCCGGTGTGCGAACCGTTTCATGGTGACGGTTTGATAGACGGGAAGCACAGTGCGCAGGCGGATCACTTCCATGTCATCGGTCAGGTCGCCCACGTCGTACGAGGCCTTGTCGAGCGCGATCAGCAACACGATTCCGGAACAAAATCCGATGAACCCGCGGTGGCCCCGCCGACGCGCGGCGAACTCGCAGGCATACAATCGAGGCAGGCCGCCCCACGCAAACCCAAATTCCAGCCCAAAGATGACGAGAATCGCCGCGGCGGTGTAGAGGACCGTGCCCGTGCCAGCCGTCACCGTGTCGCCCGCCCCGGAGGTGGTCAGGAGGTTCCACACCATGCCGTTGAAGTGGAACCGCCACAGCACATAGATGATGGAATCTGCGTAGATGAACACGGTCAGCAGCCCGAACAGCAGCGGCGCGAGCGTCAACGTCAGCCAACGGCGCCGCACCAGCAAGACGGGCAGGGAGAGTATACCGGGGACGAGCGCCAGCATCGCGAAATTGGCGGTGTAAGCGAGAACGGTCACCGCCCAGCCCAGAAGCGATGTGCCGTGCGGGATGCTCGCCAGGTAGCTGCGTCCGACCACCGCCAGTAACAGCACGTTGAACGCATAGAGGTAG
>JBGPVO010000101.1:0-5917 GCA_041491705.1 Verrucomicrobiia bacterium | reverse complement strand
CGGCGATTGGGAGAAGAAGGCGCGGCGGGCCTATTTTGAGACGCCGGTCGTTACGGCGGAACGCTTCCAGGCGATCATCCAGTTGCTGACCATGTTCGCCCAGTACCTGGCCGACCACGCGAGCCGCTGTGTCATTGCCAGCGGCAGCGAGGAGCCGCGGGCGGTCGCCACCGCCAAGGAGTTCGTACAATCCCACGCGGAGGGACCCATGACCCTGGCGCGGGTCGCACACCATGCCCGTGTCAGCCCGTTCTATTTCTGCAAGCTCTTCAAGAAGACCACGGGGATGACCTTGACGGAGTACGTCGCGCATGTCCGCGTGGAGAAGGCCAAGACGTTGCTGCTCGATCCATCAGCGCGTGTCAGTGAGGTCGTCTACGCCTCGGGATTTGGGTCGATTCCCCATTTCAACAGCGTGTTCAAGCGCCTGGTCGGGATGCCGCCGACGCAGTACCGCGAGTCCCTGCGCTCGCAGTTGGCCTGACCATCGCCCCACCACGGGCGGGAGCCTGCTTCGGCCCCGTCTTTCACCGCGCCAAACGGCAATAAGAGAATACCAATCGACAAGTAGCACCGAACACGCCGTTTCGCTAAAAATGTCACCCTCGTGGAAGTGCGGAGTGGTGCGCGCGGTGTTGAACAGCGAACTTCTACATATGGGACAGACATCAACCCAAGGAGGAACATGAATCGGTTCAATTCATCCAGGATGTTTCGAGTCGGCGCTGGCCTCGCAGTTGTCGCGGCGATTGCCTACGCCGTGGCCTCCGTGGCCCTTGCCAGGGACGCAGAACCCAGGCCGAAGAAAAAACTTACCGGCGAGCAGTTGTATGCCATCAACTGCAACCGCTGCCACGCCGAACGGTACGCGACGGAGCGCACGGACGCACAGTGGAAGACCGTAATGATCCACATGCGAACGCGCGCGCAAATACCCGCCGAGGATGCGAAGGCAATTTTGAAATATCTGCAGGAGAACAACTGAGGCCCCGCCACGGAGAACCACGATCATGAAAAACTTCATCAGATTGTCAACGGGTCTTATGGTCGCTGTGATGTTGACGGGGCTGTGGCCGCGAACGGCGGTGGCAGTGACCGACGAAGAATTCAAGGCCCTGCAGGACCAGATGCAAAAGCAGGGACAACAGATCCAGGAGTTGCAAAAGGGGCGCGAAGATGATCAGAAGGAAATTCAGCACCTGAAGCAACAACTCGGTGATACGCAGGCGACGACGGTGGAAACGCAAAAGAAGGTGGAGCAAACACAGAAGACCGCCGCGGACGCCGCCGCCGCGGTGGCCAAGGTGCAACCTGTCGGTCCAGTCCCCAGTGAAGAAGCCGCGGCGCAGCGAAATTTCCTGATTACCGGCGGTATGGATGTCCTGTATCAGAAACACGAGAGCGGGGACGGCAGCTTCTTCCTGAACCATTTCAATCCGATCCTGCTCTTCCGCGCCACCGATAAGGTGCTCGCCGAAGGCTCACTGGAAATGAGCGTGCAAGATGACGGCACCGCCGAAGTGAACCTCGAGTACGCCCAGATTGATTATCTTTTCAACGACTACGTCACGTTCATTGCCGGCCGCTTTGTGCTGCCGATCGGCGTCGTTCGGGAAAAGATCGATGCCGCCTGGATCAACAAGTTGCCGGTGCTACCGCTGCCCGAAGCCGACGACACGGCGCTCTTCGCTGAAAATGACATCGGAGTGCAGGCGCGCGGCGCCTTTCACGTGTGCGACCCGGTTACCCTGACGTACGCCCTGTTTGTGGGCAACGGCCCGGGCGATACCGGCGCCAATAATATGCCAACCTTCAACGGGGGTGCGAGCGCCAACGGTAAGCCCAACGGCGGCGGCCGGCTCGCCCTGTTCTACCCTTGGGAAGCTCATGACGACATCGAACTGGGCGTATCGGGACAGACCGGCCCGTACTCACCCGACGGCAAGCAGTCGTTTTCGGTATTTGCAGTGGATGCCGCCTTGCATCTCAGCCAAAACTTCGAGGCGCGCGGTGAATTCATCCAAACGTGGCAGGAGAACACCGGCTTGCCCACGACCGACCGCGAGGGTTGGTGGACCCAGGCCGCCTATAAACTGGCTGGCCTGAACCTCGAATGGCCGATAATCAACAACGTCGAAGCGGTCGTCCGCGTCGGCGAGGAGCATCAGCAAGGGGGCCACGTGTACGAGTATGACCTGGGACTCAACTATCACATCACCAACACGCTGATCATCAAAGGCGCTTACTCCTTCTTTCAGAGCAACCTTCACAACTTCGTCAACCCGGACGGCGACACACTGGATCTGAACAAGAACGCATTCACTCTCCAAGCTGTCTATGGATTCTAGGAGAGGATACGGTTCATGAGAATTCCGAAAGTCATCGCGGTGCTCGCGTTGCTATGCAGTAGCACGCTCGTCGCACAAGCCGCCGACGAACTCGACGCCGAGACGAAGGCGCGCGTCGAAAAATTCGAGCAGGGCCCGGCCACCATCGATGTCTCGAAATACCCGGCGGGCATTCAGGAAAACTACGAAGTGTTCAGCCAGAAGTGTACCCAGTGCCACAAGCTGAGCCGGCCGATCAATTGCGATTATGCGTTGCCCGCTGAGTGGGAGCGCTACGTCAAGCGCATGATGCACAAGCCCGGCTCCGGCATCAACGCCGCCGAGGGCAAGAAGATCTTCGACTTTCTTGTCTACGACTCGAACGTTCGCAAGAAGGCGATGGTGGACGAGAAATTGGCCAAGGCGACTCCAGAAGAAAAGAAGGCTGCTGAGGATAAGATCAAAGAAATCCGCGGCAAGTACGACAAGTAACCCCCTGCGGGTTCTACGGGAGACACGATGCCCAGGACGTACGCCGTCGAAATTCCGACCGTGCGTTACTTCGAGCGGCAGGTGCTCTGCCGCGAAGGATGTCCTGTGCGTACCGATTCGGGCGGCTACGTCCAGGCGATTGCGGAAGGGCGGTACGAAGACGCGTACATCATTGCGCGAACCCCCAACCCGTTTGCCTCGATCTGCGGTCGCGTCTGTGCCGCTCCATGCGAAGCCAAATGCCGGCGCGGCGCTCTCGACGCCGCCATCTCCATCCGTGCGCTGAAGCGCTTCGTGTGCGAACGTTTCGGCGTCGAGTCCAGCGACTTTGATCTGGGCCGCGTGTACCCCAACCTGCGCGATCCAAACCGTGAACGCCTCGGCGCGGGGCGGAAAGTCGCCGTGGTCGGCGGCGGTCCCGCAGGCATGTCGTGCGCGCATGAACTGGCCTTGATGGGATTCTCCGTCACGGTATTTGAGGCGCAGAAGATCGCGGGCGGCATGCTGGTGCTCGGGGTGCCCGAATACCGGTTGCCTCGCGAGATCGTGCAGGCGGAAATCAAGGCCATCGAATCGCTCGGCGTGGAAATCCGACTCAACTCCAGGCTCGGTCGCGATTACCTTCTTGCGGATCTGAAGACACAGGGCTACGAAGCGGTCTTCCTCGGTATCGGCGCGCACAAGAGCCGCGAACTGGCCATTGACGGGGTGCAATTCGACGGCGTGTTGCGCGCCATCGACTTTCTGCTCAACGTCAACCTCGGGTACCGTGTCAATCTCGGCCGCAAAGTTGTCGTCATCGGCGGCGGCAACGTCGCGTTCGATGTTGCGCGCTCCGTAATTCGCCAGACCGAACGGTTCGCCGAGATGACCGAAGCGGAATTGCGCGCCGCGCTGCATTCCGCCGCCAGCGCGCTGGAGGAGCTCACCGCCCAGGAGACGGAGGCCCCCGACCAGGTCCGGCTGGCCCTCGATGTGGCGCGGGAAGCCATCCGCAAGGGCGTGCCGGAAGTTCACATGTACTGCCTCGAAAACCTCGACGAAATCCCGGCCGCGCGGGAGGAGATCGAGGAGGCCGAGAAGGAAGGCATCAAACTTTACACGCGCTGGGGGCCGAAGAAGATCGTCGGCGAAGACGGCAAAGTCACCGGCATCCAGTTGATCAAGTGCAGCCGCGTGTTTGACGAGAACCGGCGCTTCAGCCCGACGTTCCTCGAGGGCAGCGAGGAAATCGTGGATTGCGATTCCGTCGTGCTGGCGATCGGACAGGCCGCTGACCTGTCTTGGATTCGGCCCGAAGACAGTTTGAAGCTTACGCCGCGGGGCACACTGCAGACCGACCCCGAAACAATGGCGACATCGCGACCCGATGTGTTTGCGGGCGGCGACGTCGCTTTCGGTCCGCGCATGATCATCACGGCCGTGGCCGAAGGCCAGCGGGCCGCGCGGTCGATCGCCAAAGTCCTGACCGGACGCGTGCCTGAACCGCCGCGCAACGTGCGGGTGACGATTTACGACACGGACCGTTATCGGATGAAGCCCGACTACGAGAAGTTGGAGCGTCACTCGCCGCCCGTGTTACCGCTGGATCGCCGCATCGGGATTGCCGAGGTTGAGAAGGCGTACCCGCAACCCGCGGCCATCGAACAGGCGACCCGCTGCCTGAAATGTCACATCAGCCCGGTGTTTGACGGCGACAAGTGCATCCTCTGCGGCGGCTGCGCGGACATCTGCCCGGAGGACTGCTTGCGGTTGGTGGACGTGACCGACCTGCGTGCCGGCGGGGACCTGCAGGCGGCGTTCGTGGTCCGCTACGGCCGGTTGCCCGAGCGCGGTGAACACGGCGCAATCATCAAGGACGAGACGCGTTGCATCCGTTGCGGCCTGTGCGCCGTGCGTTGTCCGACTGGCGCGGTAACGATGGAACGCGTGGAACTGATGCCGGCGTGACCCACAGCAAATGAACCAGCCACCCAACGACAAATTGAGACGGCGCGACTTCTTCCAACTGGCCTTTGGTTGGTGTGTCGCGTTGTTTGCATTCGGGGCTTCCGCGGCGGCTGCCGCGCGGTACATGATCCCCAACGTGCTCTACGAGCCTGATCAACGATACAAGGCACTGAAGCCGGAGGATTATCCTGAAGGCGCCACGTTTCTGCCCGACCTGCGCGTGTACCTGATCCGCAAAGGAAACAGCTTCCGCGCGGTATCGGCGATCTGCACGCACCTCGGCTGCACCGTCAGCCGCAACGCCGATGGCAATGGGTTCCACTGCCCGTGTCATGGCAGCCAGTTCAACGAGAATGCCGCCGTCACCGGCGGCCCGGCGCCGAAACCATTGCCGTGGTTCCTGGTCGCGCTGAGCCGCGACGGCCGCATCGTCATCGATGCCTCGCAACCGGTCCAACCCGACAAGTATCTGGTGGTCTGATATGCTCAAGCGACTTTGGGATACAGTTCGCGGTTCACGGGTCGGGCGTTCGATTTTCCGGGTGGGGCTACCGGCGAGCAACCTGGAGCGGGCGCAGGCGGCCGTCTCCAGTTTTCTGCTGCACGTTCAACCCGCCAAGGTCAACCGGCGGACGCTGAAGTTCAGCACCACGCTGGGGCTGGGGCTGATCTCGCTGTACCTGTTCATCATCCTGACCGCGACTGGCACGCTACTGATGTTCTACTACGTGCCGGCCACCGACCAGGCGTACCAGTCCATGAAAGATCTGGAATTCGTGGTCACGGCGGGGCAGGTGTTGCGCAACATGCACCGCTGGGCGGCGCACCTGATGGTGATCTTTGTGGCGCTGCACATGTGCCGGGTGTTTTACACCGCGGCCTACAAACCACCCCGTGAGTTCAACTGGGTGCTGGGGGTGGTGCTGTTTTTGACCACGCTGGGGCTGTCGTTCACGGGCTATCTGCTGCCCTGGGACCAGCTCGCGTTCTGGGCGATCACCGTCGGCACGAACATCGCCGGCTACGCGCCGGTCATCGGCCCGAAGCTGAAATACCTCATGCTCGGCGGGAACGTGGTCGGGCAGGAAGCCTTGACCCGGTTTTACGCGCTGCACGTGATCGTGCTGCCGGCGGTGGCCGGCTTGATG
>JBGPVO010000100.1:0-5991 GCA_041491705.1 Verrucomicrobiia bacterium | reverse complement strand
TGCACGTCCAAAAGTTGGTAGTGGTCGCCCTGCGGCAACAGATAGATCGCCCCGAGGCTCAACGTAGCGTGGTGGTTGGCCTCGAACAGGGTCCAGTACAGCGATGGCGTGAGCGACTCGGCCCACTGGTCTCCGAGCAGCCCGCTCTGCCGCAGCAGTGTTGCGAACTGACGGGCCACCGCCGGCTGATCGCGCAACATCTCGCGGAGCTGCGTCCCCGGCGACACCGTTACACCGTTGGCTTCGTACGGCTGCAGGCCGCCGAACCCCTCCCGCTGGAATGCCGCGGCGCGTTCGTGCAACAATTCCCCCCAACATGCACCGATGTCTTGCGGATCGGGATTGCTCTTAGCACAGTTCGCCAGCTGTTGCGCCTCGTCGCGTGTCAGGTTGAGATCTGATTTGTCGGCCGTAGTAGCCAGAGTCTTGTCCAGCAGCCAGCGGATGGCGCTTTGACCGGACTTCAGGCTCAGGGTTTGAAAATCCGCGACCTCGCACGGCCCACGCATCGCTTGATACGCGAACACCTTCAGCGCTTCGTGCGGCAGTGGATCCCAGAACTGCAATCGCCTGGCCGTCTCCTCCGCCGCCTCCGGCGTCACGAAACACGTCTGCGCGGAAAGCCCGTTGGGGAAATTCATCAGCGAACCCCGCGTACCGAGAACGTCGCCATCCAGCACGCGACGGAGGTCGGCTGCGGGAAAATCACTGAAGCGTTTCACATCGTCCAAGGGATCGGACGCCGTCGCGACCGCTGCCGCTGCCAGGAATCCACCCACCAGACCTGTCAGCGCGACCTTACTGACGGCATATCGTTTCTTTCGCGTCACCATGAGATAGGTACAGGGTATGCCATGGGCCAACCGTGTGCCATGGGGTAAAACCCTACCGAGTCCCGGACGACCACGGCGGGGCGCTTATTCCATCGCGGCCAGCACGTCGTCGAGCAACAACGTGGCGAACGTAGTGGCGTAGTCGGACATCGCGTATGGAATGATGAGATGCCGGCCGCGCAGGAGACTACCGCAGGAATACACGACGTTGGGCACGTAGCCTTCACGCTCGCTTTCGTTGGGCTTGATCAGTGGCTCGCGCAAACGACCGATGACCTTGGTCGGGTCGTCCCGGTCGAGCAGGAATGCGCCAATGCAGTACTTCCGCATTGGCCCTACACCGTGGCTGAGCACGAGCCAGCCCGCTTCGGTTTCGATGGGTGAACCGCAGTTGCCCATCTGGATGAATTCCCACGGAAACTTCGGCTTCAGGAGCAGTTGCGTGGAGTCCCAGAAATGCAAATGATCGGAAAACATCATGTACAGGTTTTCGGAATCCTGGCGCCCGAGCATGGCGTAGCGGCCGTTGAGTTTTCGCGGGAAGAGTGCCATGCCTTTGTTCTGCACAGCCGGGCCATTCAGCGTGATGAATTTGAAATGTAGGAAGTCAGATGTTTCGATGAACTGTGGCAGGATCAATTTGCCGTCGTACGCGGTATAGG
Source organism: Verrucomicrobiia bacterium (assembly GCA_041491705.1). Taxonomy (GTDB): domain Bacteria; phylum Verrucomicrobiota; class Verrucomicrobiia; order Palsa-1439; family Palsa-1439; genus Palsa-1439. The sequence goes on along the minus strand of JBGPVO010000100.1, from coordinate 4,496 downwards.
TGGCGTAATAGGTCTTTGTGCCGTCCTCGTTGTGAAAGAGAACAAAGCGGGCGTCCTCGATCCCGTTGCTCTGCGACGGCGTGGTGGGAAATAACACGCGTTCGGACAGGCGCGAGTCCGGCGCGAATTGCACTTCGTAATTCGATTGGGCCAACATCAGGATTTTTCGCGCGGCGGATTGTCGTTCCTCATCACGGGCGCGGAGCTGCCTCACCATCCTCAAGACGCTCGTGCGGAGTTCTTCCAATGCGAACGAGTCGCCCAGGCCTTGCAACGCCTGCCGGCTAAAGTCGCCCGCCAGACCCAGTTCATGAAGTTTCCGATCGAACAGCCCTTTCTCGTACGATGTATTGGGCACTTGTGCCGGCTCGATACTGTAACGGGTGGGTGCGTTGATGGTGATGTTGCCGTTGGCGTCCAAAAACCCGGTGCGAAAGGTGATCGATGAAATATGACCTTCGCCTGTGGCCCGCAGGCTGAGAATGAACCGTAACGACCCAGGCGGAAGATCCGACTGGTCCGGGTGCGGCACGATGGAGGGATTGAACAGCGCCGCGGCTTCGAGCGAATACTCATGACTGAAATAGGCGCCGAGCAACAACTTTCTTTCTTCAGACGGTTCGTCGTTGGTTTGCAAACAGGGACGGACCCGGTCGAACCGCCGTCTCAGGAACTCGTCGATTTTCACATGGCGATCCCCAAACTCGGCCTGCACTTGCTGCAGCAGCGTGTGAACTTCGCCTTCGGGAAGGGCCATGACCTGTGCGCAAAGATTGATCGCTCGCCGGTCGTTCGTCAGAAGGAATGGACGGAGCAGCACCCGCGTGCGGTCCGGATGCAGGATAACATTGGTGCGCTGGATGTTGGTTGTCCGCATCGGGTGATCGTGCCTACGAAATTGGCTGGTTGAACGCCGTGACGGCGTTTTGCATGAGTTGCATTTCCGCCAGGGAGAGCAGGAAGGCCAGGGTGGACTCCGCGCCCTGGTTTTGGTTGACGCGGTCCACGTGCAACGCATCGCGGCAGCCGCCGGTGCTGGGCGAGTACACTTCCAGGCCGAGATCATTCCAGCCGAGAAACCAATCGAAGGCACGCTGGGCCTCCGCGTACCACCACGCGTCCGACGTAGCCCGATAGGCTTCGAGACAGGCTGACACCATGGCCTGCGCTTCGATGGGTTGCTGATCGAAAGTCGCGCGCGATCCGCCGCGCTGATGAAATCCGTTGCTGCCGATGGGGCGGAAGTCGCCACTCTCCGCTGTTTGCGCTTCCGCAAGCCAGCGCAACGTCTGCAGTCCCCGCTCAAACACCGGCTTTTGCCCCGTCGCTCTTCCGCTCACGATCAAGGCATGCGCGAGCTTCGCATTGTCGTAGGAAAGCACGTCTTCAAACCACGGCCAGTCAGGCTGCGCAGCCCGGTTGAACAGCTCCATGAGTCGCGTGGTCAGCGTGTCACGAATCTGGCTGGCGGATCGGTCGCCGCTCAAACGCTGCAAGTATTCATGAATGCCGAGCAGGCTGAACGCCCACGCGCGCGGTGATGTGAACTCGGTCGCCGCCGGCAGCGCCTCGGCGAAGATTTGTCCCGACATGGCTTGGAAACTCCGATACGGCGAGCGTCCCACACCCATGCCCAGTGCCCAGAGCGCCCGAGCATGCGAGTCCTCCGAGCCCTGTTCATCGAGCCAGCGGCGGTCGAAGCTCAGGTGGTTGTGAAAACGCTTCGTCTTTGGGTCGAACGCGTGATGCAGGAACGCCGCGTAGGTCGTGGCCACCGTCCGCACGCGCTCGGTTTCTTCTCCCAACTCGTCCAGCAGCACGGCGAGAATGAAGGCGCGCGCGTTGTCATCCGTGCAGTAGCCCTCGGAAAAATTCGGCACGGTAAAAATGGCGTGTTGAAAGAGTCCGGTGGAATCGGTCATCCGCGCCAGATGATCCAGTTTCAACTCGGGCAACTCTCGTGTCTGCTGGTCGAGCGTCTTCGTCGCAAACGATTTTCGGGACAAGACCGCGCGCTCGATCCGCGCCAGCTCGAAGGAGCGCATGTAGAGCCGGGCCACGTTGCTCCAGACCATCTCGCGTCCGAGCTTGTACGCGTTCTTGCGCATGGCGTGCCGGCGCGCATCGTCGCGCAGCAAGCTGATGACCTCGTGTGCGATCGCCTTGGCATCCCCGAACGGCACCAGCACGCCGCGCCCTTCTGCCAGCAATTCGGCCGCGTGCCAGTAGGGAGTCGAGACGACAGCTTTGCCAGCGCCAAAGGTGTAGGCCAATGTGCCCGATGTGATCTGCGCTTCGTTAAGATATGGGGTGATGTACAAGTCCGCCGCGCCGATGAACTCCTTGAGTTCATCGAGTTCCACGAAACGGTTGTAAAAAATGACGTTCTTCTGGACTTTGTTCCTCTTGGCGAGGCGTTCGAGTCGCAGACGATAGGCCTCGCCCTGCTCGCGCAGCTCGTTCGGGTGCGTGGCCCCCAGGATGAGGTAAACCACGTCGGGGAACTCCGCCAGTATCTGCGGCAGCGCGTTGAGCACGTGCTCAATCCCCTTGTTCGGCGAAAGCAACCCGAACGTGAGTAACACGACTCTCCCGGCCACGCCGAATTGGTCCTTGTAATAATTGGGATCGACAAACGGGATGTCGGGAATGCCATGCGGGATGAGATCGATCTTGCCCGGCGGCGCCTGATAGATTTCCTGCAACATTTGCCGTCCGCGCTCGGCCATGACCAGCAGCCGCGTCGAGCGCGTGATGAGTTCCTGCATCACGCGCCGCTGATCGGCGTTCGGCTCGCGCAGAACCGTGTGAAGCGTCGTGACGACAGGCATTCTCAATTCGCGCAACAACGCCAGCACGTGGCTGCCCGCCGGTCCGCCGAAAATCCCGAACTCGTGTTGCAGGCAGACGATGTCGACGTTGCTGATGTTGAGGAAGTCCGCCGCGCGCTGGTAGGACGACAAATCCTGCTCCTCAATCTCGAAGTGGACGGCATCGGGGTATTCATAACCGCTCTTTATGTCATTGACCGGTACCGCGAAGCACTGGGTTTGCGGGTGTTCTGCGGCCACGGCTGCCAGCAGGTCGGACGTGAACGTGGCGATGCCGCATTTGCGCGGCAGGTAGTCGCCGAGAAACGCGACCTTTCGAATCTGAGATGATTTGTCCACAAGTTTGTCCGCCGCATTGTGCGCTGTGTGGCGTCCTTTTGTATAGGGTAAAACCCTACCTCGAATGGATTGGAGGTACTCTCCGAAGAACTGCCCCGGGCGCTGGGAGCAAATGAGCGGGAAGAAGAAAGAAGCCAACCAGCGCGTAGACGATCAGCGCTATCCCGATGCCCATCGCCCACTTAGCCGGGCGCGACCGTTTCGGCTTGGACGATGGCCACTTCGTCGCCACATGCCGCGGGTCGTCCGGCTGCGCCCGATCTACCTGCCCCAATCTGCCAATCGGACGCACGAGTGCATTCTGTAACTTACCCGCCTCCGTCGCATTCATGCGGATGTACCGATGGTAATTCGATCACTCTTTCACCGTGATATTATCGCGGACATCGCTTACACCCACTGTGTTCCTGGCGATGTCTCCGGCCCTGTTCTTGAGAGCTCTTGTGTTTACAAAGCCGCTTAACTGGACAATGCCCTTGAACGTTTCCACATTCACTCCCTCGAAATACTTGCGTTGCGGGTTGCCTGCCGGCGCTGCGCTGACACGGGAAGAAGTGGCATGGTCATCAATCCGTTCGCCTGTGCTTTGCGTGTAGCGACTGCTGGCGCAGCCGGTCACTCCACCGAGAAACGGCAACGCGCTGAGACAGATGATCAATCCCAGCGCGTTGCGAGTCTTGCTCCTGTTTGCAGATAGTTGTGATACTACGTTGCTATCGCGCTTGACGGTTCATTGGTTGCTAACTCTTCATGATGATCTATGGGGTGGGAGTTGTAATGGTATTGCTGTCCATAGTAACCGCGCCAACGCTTGCCAGTGCCCGGCCTTCCAGCGTTGCGCCGGTCGTCAGCGAGATTGATTGACTCGCCATGATGGTCCCCTTGAACACAGAGGTCGTTCCCAGAGTCGCCGAACTGCCGACTTGCCAAAAGACGTTGGCCGCCTTGGCACCGCCGCTCAGGATCACCTGGCGACCCGCTGTCGTAGTCAGTGTGGACGCCATCTGGAAGATAAAGACCGCATTGGCGTCGCCCTGGGCATCGAGCGTGAGGTCCCCGGAGGAGATCTCCAGCGAGGAGGTCGATTTATACAGGCCCGGGGTCAGGGTTAGCCCGCCGAGATTTCCAGCCACGGTCACAGCACCGACTGTCCGTCCAGCGGCGTCGTTATACGCGGTGGTCAGGTCGAGTTGCGCCTGGGCTGCGGCAGAATCGCCCGCGTGGATCGTCCCGTTCACGATTCCCGGTCCCGCGTCAACCGTAAAGAATCCAGTCACCGCCGTACCCGGACTTACCCCGAGGTCCCCGTTGACCGTGGTCGCTCCG
>JBGPVO010000099.1:0-6052 GCA_041491705.1 Verrucomicrobiia bacterium | reverse complement strand
CTTGTTGTGCTGCGGGTCGAAGACCACTTGCGTCAACCCTTCCCGATCACGAAGGTCGATGAAGACGATACCCCCGTGGTCGCGCCGCACGTGCACCCACCCCGTCAACGTGACCGTCTGTCCGACTTGCGCCCCGCGCAATTCTCCGCAATGATGTGTCCGCTTCATGAACCCCTTCGTATAGCGTCCTGAACCTTCGCGATGGCGATGCGCTCGTCAACCCCCGTCGCCATATTCTTCAACTTCACTTCGCCCGCGGTCCATTCGTCAGGACCAATCGTCAAGGCGAAGCGCGCCCCCGCTGCGGAGGCCGCCTGAAATTGTTTTCCCACCTTCGCCGGCGTGAGGGCGTAGTCTACCGCAATTCCCGTGTCACGCAACTGGTGAATGAGCTTCAGCGCTTCGCTTCGTAGCGCCTCATCGGCAATGACCACATAGCAATCCAGCTCACCGTCCAGTTTCGGCAAGAGGCCACGATCCTTTAACAGTTCTCCGAGCACGACATCCCCCATCCCGAAACCGAGCGCAGGCAAATCCACACCACTGACCTGTTTGAGTAGGTTATCGTAGCGGCCTCCACCCGCGATGGCCCGCAACTCGCCCTTTCGATCATGGATCTCCCAGACGATGCCCGTGTAGTACGCCAGGCCGCGCACAATCTTGAAATCCACTTTGCAGTACGCCGCCAAATCGCCAAGCTTGCCGAGCATTTCCCCCAACTCCGGCGCGTCTGCCGCCACTTTCCCCTCCGCAATCCCCAGAATCTCCTCCACCTTCTGCGCGGACAACCCGACCGAACCGAGCTTCTCATGCGCCTTCTCCAACGGCTCGCGATCCAATTTGTCAATCGCCTGAAGCGCCGGGTATTGCTTGTCTTCCACAATCCCCGCGGCTAACAGGTAGCGCCGCCACATGGCGCGGTCGGAGACGCGAACCACAACATCCTTCTCCGTCAGCCCGAAACTGCGAAGCGTATCAATCGCCAGCGCGATCAGTTCCGCGTCGGCGCTCACATCCGTTTCGCCAATGATGTCCGCATTGAATTGAAAGTGTTCGCGCAGCCGACCACGCTGTTGTTTCTCGTAGCGGAAGAACTGCGGAACGGCAAACCACTTGATCGGTTTCTTGTAGTCGCGGTGATGCGCCCCAACCATGCGAGCCAGCGTCGGCGTCATCTCCGGCCGCAACGCCACCTCGCGCTCACCTTTATCCACGAAGTTAAAAAGCTGACCAACGATTTCATCACCGGATTTCTTCTTGTACAACTCCAACGGTTCCAGCGGTGGACCGTCGTACTCGCGAAACCCATAGCGCCGCGCCGCATCGCGCCACTTGTCGAAGATGTAGCGGCGGACGGCGAGCGTCTCGGGATAAAAGTCGCGAAAACCAGGCAGCGGGTTCATCGAATTAGCTCAAAAGTTACCGGGCACGAAGCCCGCGGGGTTTCGCGCCGTTGCCATCGCCGACGGGCAACTCTCCGGGATGCCCGCCCTGCAGGGGCCTACGCCGGCGGTGTGCTCTGCGGGCCGTTGTACTTCTCGGTAAGCCGCAGCACCTGCTCGCGCATCTCCTTGCCGGGTTTGAACTTGACGACCGCCCGCGCGGGAATCTGCACGTCCTTGCCGGGGTCGTTCGGATTGCGGCCCACGCGCGGCTTGCGCAGTTTCACCTCGAAGACGCCGAAGTTGCGCAGTTCGACGGTTTCGCCCTTGATGAGCGCCTCGGTGATGTAGTCGAGGGTCTTCTGCACGACCGTCAGCACGTCCTGTTGGATGAGGTTCGTATCGTTGCTGATCCGAATTACCAGGTCTCGCTTCGTCATTATTTTCTCTCCATTTGTTCCTTTAGCTGCGATAATTTTGGAATCCACTCCTCCGCAAACCGGTACACCCCGTACGCCGCCGCGACCATGATCAGCAGAATCATCAGCGGATGAACCAGTACGTTTTGCATCGCCACGCGAAGCGTACTGACGCCGCGCAGTTGTGCCTGCCGCCCCCGCAATCGTCCCAACAACGCCTGTAGCGCCATGTAGGCGCTGTGCCACTCGTGCGCCAGCTTCTTGGCCATGCCTTCGGGCAACTCTTTGAACGACGCCAAGCTCGGCACGCTGTTCAGCAACCGCAGCGCGCGATCGTCCCGGTCTGCTTCTGCTGCCAACGTGATCGTCAATAACTCGTGCTCCTGTGCGATCCGACTCTTCAGTTCCAGAAACGCCGCCTCTTCCTCACCCGTGAACGGGTCGCCCCTGAATCCGCGATCCAAAAACTGACTCAACTGCTTCCACGACTCAACAAATGCCTCGAGTCGCTGTATATTCTTCTCCAGGTTCCGGTCGCGCATCGATATTCTCTTCTACCTTCCTTGCTCCTAGTTGCTCACAAGCCTCAAAACTGTACCTCGCGTGAATGTAGTGTCGGTTCGGCCAGCCGTCAAGCCAAATGGCTTGTGTACCAACGACTTCAGCGATCAGGCGCGCGAAGCGCCCCAGAGTTCCTCAATCGCCGTCCTCGCATTTGCCAGGTCGTGCTCGTTGAATCGCACCACCCGCGCGTGCTCAGCGCACGGCTCCCAGATCGGCGGCGAGGCGCTACCAAACATGGCTACGATGGGCGTTCCCACCGCCCCCGCCAGATGCGTGATGCCGGAATCATTGCCCAGAAACAGCGCACACCGCTCCAGCACCGCCGCCAATTCGACTAGTTTCAATCCGCTGGCGACAGTGAGCGGACGTGACTCGAGAAGGCTGGTCAGCTTCTGTACGATACGCTCATCGGCCTCACCTTGTACGATCAGCAGTTGCGCCGCCAATTCATCAACCACCCATCGCGCCACGGCGGCGAACTTCTCCACGGGCCAATTCTTCTTCTCACCGCCGCTGCCCGGATGAACGGCGACGATCGGTTCGCGCCCGACCATCTTCAGGAACTTCGATGCCGCCTCACGGTCGGACTCGCTCGGGTGTATCCGCGGCCGCGGCGACTCCACATAGATCGCCAATGACTCCAGCGGACGGCAATAGTGTATGGCGGCATGCGTGTCCTTGGGACGCGGCGAGGCCTCAATCACCTGCTTGGCGCCACACCGGCGCACGTTATTCGAGAAAATGCTGTCGGGATCGAAGAGATAGGAAATGACCACGTTGAAACTGCCGAAATACTCCATCAAATCAGGATCGAGCACGGCGTTGGGAATGAAGAAGCCCGCCATCGGCTTCGCGTCAATCGACCGCGTCGCGTCCGCGTAGTACCGCCCCCGCGCCAACTCGATAATGTGCGGATACCCGAGGATCTCGATATGCCCGGCCGGCCAGCGCTCGCGCAACGCGCCCACCGCCGGCAGCGTCATGATGAAATCCCCAATCGCCCCGCCTCGCACGACCAAGATTCGCGGTGTTTTCACAGTCGCGTGCTCCCTCAGCTTGTCTTGGTATCTGGTGGAAGCTCAAGCAGTCGGGCATCCTCCAAATCCACCGCACCGCCAGCCGCGCGTTTGGAGGCAATCAAGTCCTGCTTGGCGGCGACGAAGAATGTCTGGCCTTCATACGTCATGGTGACTCGATTCTCCCAGGCTTTCTGAAAGTCTAGCCCGGGAGTCGACGTTTGAACGTCAATACGGACGCGGTCACGGAAAATAGTGATTTCATTCGCGAGTAGTTCATCCATGGAGGTCATGGCTGCCGTACCAAGTCCCGCCGATAACAGCGCATCGAGTAGCCGTCGCGCGTTCGGTAGGGTAGGCTCGATAAGGATGTCCAAATCGAAAGTCGCGCGGGGGACGCCGTGGAGCACGGCGGCGATTCCGCCAATCACCACGTATCGCACGTCATGCTGCTGAAAGGACGCGAATACGTCCTTGAGTCGGTTGAGCATTCTTGCGTTCGGCAAGTTCAGGGTTGTTGCGTAGTGCCAGATCCACCAGCGAGCAGAACATCGTCATCCGCTCTTCCAGCGGAAGCGACTGGAACCAACGGGCCTTCGCTTCCGGGCTTTCGTCGGCGCGATCGTGGGATACGGATCTTATCACATCCTCATTCTACCAAAAAGGTACGGGCATCGCAATGCAACATTGCGATGCGACTTGACCGCCGGCAGCGTCATACTGAAATCCCCAATCGCCCCACCCCGCACGACCAGTATCCGTGGTTTCTTCACGTTTCAACAGTAACCGCAATGCGTTGCCAAGGAAAGTGGGAAGCAGTAACGGACGAGAGCCGATTACGTCCCCTGCGGTTTGGCGTACGGCGCATATTTTTCGAGAACACTCCGGTCGCGCTTGAGTCGTTCCGTAACAGTTGCCAAATTATCTTTCCAAGGCTTCGCCGAATCCCAAGGCTCCCCGAGCAATTGGCACAAGATCCGGGTGTTATTATTCTTTACTTCATCCAACAGTCCGGCGGCCTCAAGGTCTTGGACAATACTCGTGAGGTACACGTTTATAGCTTGAAATTGTGTGAAGAAATCCGCAATCCAACGATGCAACTGTGCCTTCGGATCATACACGGCCACCATGCCAGGCAATTGATTATAGGCTTCCACACTGGCCGACTTCATTTCCGGATTGAAGATGTCCCCGGTCGAAAGAAAGAGAGGATAAGTATACTGATTGTGCCCCTGAACCTCTCTTACCACCCCTTCCAGGTCTCGGAGGCCTTCAAACGGCAACGGGTAGCCCTCGCCCTGTTTCCGCAAATATACGTTCAAACGCATGGGATACGCGAATGGTACTGATTACAAAAACCAGCTGTGGAGGGGATGCAGATTCCCTAAAAATGTTGTATCCCAGTGATGTTGCACACTCACCCCCATACCCCACGGGCTGCGAGCAACGTAGATCGAGTCATCCGAGTAGCCCGGAGCAGAAATGGCTCCCTCCAGTGTCTCCAATAGCAGCAGACGGATGTGGATCTGACCATTGGACCCGGCGGTGATCTCCCGCGTCCGAATTTGTAGTCCGTGTAAAAGAATACTTAAGAAACTGAGACCGCTTGACGGTCGTTGCGAAAACTTCGCTCCATTAACCGGATGCCTGGTCACATCCATCACGGTAAAGACCATCGGTCGTGAAAACAGGATGGGGCTAAAAACCACCGGACTATTGACTGCCAGAAACCAAATGGCCGCCATTAGGTATTGCGTTCCTGTCACCGTCACCCCGCGTGGACGTAACAGCCAGGCGACAATGAAGAACGAACCATCCAACAAAAACGAGCTGGCAATAAAGATAAAGACGAAAGGGATCGCCTCGGGAGTCACCAGCACGGCCCTGAGAAGAACCAGCACCGACCCCGTTATTACCAATCCTGATGTGACGATTACCGCAAGCCAGATGACAAAGGCCCGCCGCTTGTCCGCAATCAACCCAAGTGAAACAAGCAGCCCCACCATGCACGCCGCATGTAAGAAGACAATCAGGCTCATTGGTTCACCGTCTTGTGACCCTCAACTTCATCACGACTTGGAGGAATACCTCAATACACGCACAAACCCAGCACAACCAAAAATACGCCGACCAACGTCCCCAGAGAACAGAACGCCCGGCAGCGCGTGCTGTTGGCGGTCACAAAGCTGATCACGTCACGCACTTGGTGGGGCGCGGCCGCCATCCACACCGCAGCGCAGACCCACACGTAGGCCAGCACGGTGACGACCAGGCGTATGGGGGTATCGCTCAGGTCTGCGGCGTCGAGCGCGACCTTGGCGATCAGCATTAGCAATGCAGCCAGGCCTCGAAGGGCGAGAAATTGATCGGCGTATTGAACGACGAGCCAGTACGCGACCGGCACGCCAATGACGATGAGCGGTTTGGCCCACGCCCAGTCATCGGTCGCCGCATTGTACATCACGACCCCCGCCCACAGAGCGCACACTGCCATCAGGACGCGTCCCCACAGCACCGATCGCGGAAATTTCTGCGCGTGCAGGCTGAATTTGGTCGGGTCAATGACGCCGGGCAGCCGGCCTGCGATGATGGCCGCGCCGAGGATGGTCGAGGTAATGGCTAGTCGTGTCATTGTCTATACGTTGTGGATGGCGGGGTCGCCGTAGAGTGT
>JBGPVO010000098.1:0-6062 GCA_041491705.1 Verrucomicrobiia bacterium | reverse complement strand
TTCAACGCCATTGTCCGTGGTTCAACAGTTTTTTTCTCCGGCAAAAACCGGGCGTCAGTGCCCTTTCAAAATCCGCGCGGCTTTCCTCGGGTTGTCCACGCGCAGAATCATCGCTCCTCTCGTGGCGTTTGACGGCGTGGCGCTGTAGGCATATTCGATGTTGATCCTGTTCTTGGACAACTTGGCGGCGATGGTCGCCAGTTCGCCGGGTTTGTTGCGCCCCTCCAGCATCAACACGTCGCGCTCGATGACCAGCACGCCGTGGTCGCCCAACAGATGCAGCGCCTTGTGCGGATCGCTGACGACCATGCGCACCACGGCGTGATCCACGGCGTCGGAAACGGAAATCGCGTAGATATTGATTCTCGCCGCGGCCAACGCCTGGCAAACCTTCGCCAGCGTGCCGGGTCTGTTTTCCAGGAATAATGCGAGCTGTTTGACCGTCTTCATGTTACCGCCTCCGTGGTTGAATATTCGCCATTGGAAAGAACCAGCGTGCTTCCATACTCACGCAGCGAGAAGGTACACGATAACTACACTTCATGCCTTGTGAACTTCGGTGCAACATTTGGTCCGCCCTCGCCGTTTTACAACACAGAATTATTCACAAACGCCATTTTTGTGTTGAATTTAGCTCATAAAGTAGCAAAAGTATGAACGAAAACAAGCGAAATCTTCAGCTTCATTGAATTGCCGACGCAGGTACCGCTATGCGCACATTTGACGACCAGGAACGAGCCATCCTCAAGGCGCTGATACGCGACCCGCGCCAGAGCGATAACTACATCAGCAAAATCACCGGTGTGCCCACCCCGTCCGTGCGCCGCAAACGCAAGCGGTTTGAAGACGAACGGCTGCTCAATTACTTCGCGGCGATCGACATGCAGGAGACCGGCACGGGCACGTTCGGGGCGCGGCATCTGTACATCATCAAGTTCCGTATCGGTGTCACCGTAAAGCAGATTGTCGATGAGATCAAAAGCGAACCCAACGTGCGCTCGGTGTTCACCGACCTCATCTACGAATCGCACATTGCCGAAATGGACGGCCGCGTCGCGCTCGTCATGATTATCGAGGGCAAGAACGATGCGGACATCATCGAGAACGTCCAGGGCAAGATCGTTCCCTCGCTCCGCAAAAACCACGGCCCCGATTCCATCGAGGAAATCTCCACCCTCCGTTTGCTCAGTCCCATCCGTGTGTTCCATAATTATGTGCCGCTGGTGAACATGCATAAAGGCGTGCTGCGCGGCGATTGGACGGATGATGCCATTTTCGTGGGGTAAACTGGCCGCTGCCCTGGCGGTCGTGGTGATGATCGCGCCGGTGCGCGCGGCGGTACCGCTTACCGATTTTCAATACGTCCCCTGGAACCAGCTGTCCAACCAATCTGTTACCGATTGGGGTCGACACGCGCTGGGAACCAAAGCGGAGCGATGGAAACACGGCGAGACCACGCACTTCGTCATCCATTGCTTCCAGGACGGCGACAAGATCGCGCGCCGCAGCGAGTTGTTTTACGGGGAGATCCGCGATTTCTTCGGCAACCGACGCGACCTGCTGGGTGGACGCAAGTCCCACATCTTTGCCTTCAACGACGTGGCGGATTGGAACAAGTTCATGCGGACCTACACGCTCGGCGGCCTCCCGCCAAACACCATCGGCATCACGCGCGGCAACGAGTTCTTCTATCTTTCGACCGGTGAGCACGGCCAGTTCGATCCCAAGGGCAAGGTACAGGCCCATGAGATGACGCACCTGGTTTTCAATCGCTTCTTCCGCGCCTTGCCGCCCCTCTGGCTCAACGAAGGCATCGCCGAATACTTCGGCCAACGCAAGACCACCACGCTGGCCGACTTCCGTCGCGAGATGGGCCGGAGGCCGAAGTTCAGTCTCAACCGGCTGTTTTCCACCGATTCATACCCGCGGAACCCGAAAGAGATCGAGGCGTTCTACGCGGAGGCCGCCATCGTGGTTGATTTCCTCACCATGACGGAGGACCGTCGCCGGCTCTTGCCGAGATTCGTCGATATCATGATCGACGAAAACGATCTCGCCAAAGCCGTCCGCCTCTACGGCTACCAGACCATGATCGAGTTCGAATCCGACTACAATCGTTACCGCTTCCAGTTCTAGGCTCGCTTGCGTTTGAGAAGAGGCCAGAGCAGCAGCGCGGCGACAGTGGTCAGTAGAAGCGAGGACGGCTCGGGAAGAAACTCGAAAGTGGAATCGTCCAATACAAAAGGCCACTCAGTCGAAAGGGAGTGCCGCTTGGGTCAGGCGCCAACAATTGCTGCTCTTCGTGGAGACAGAAACAGCGCGAAGTAGGAAAGTGCGTAGAGCCCCAAGGCGACCAAAAACAGATTGCGGAAGCCAATGACCATCGAGCTGTACTCGATCAATCCTCCGATGACGGCACCGAGCAGATTGGAGGCGAAAGCCAGGTCGGGGTTTGGCGTTTGCTTGTACGATCGCGCAAAGATGAAAGCGGCGAAAAATATCGGCAAAGCCATTAGGATCATCGCCGCGGGAAGTCGCAGGGCCAACCCGGTGGAAAGGAGGACATGGACGGGGAACATGAAGTTTAACAGGACTGCAGCGGCCAACACTACGTAGAGCAGGTGGATGTTGAACGACTGAATGCGATTCATCCACAGATTGGCAAGTAACACGACAAGCAGGATCGCGCTGAACACGATGGAGTTGACCATCCATGTCGAGCCGAACAGCATCGCAAACCGCGTTACGCTTACGGTTTCGATGAGCAGGAATGCGGCGCCGAGAAAGAAGAAGTGCCCGTCGACGGTCCGCAGCCCGCCCTCCGACACAGACAGCAGACAGATTAGCGAAATCAACAGCATGGCTTCAAGGGCCACGCGATACTCCGGAGGCACGAAGCGCCCACGCAAGTAGAAGAAGGGCCAGTCGTCTGTTGCCAGGTTGATTTTCAGGACGTCAGCGGGTTGGTCTCGGTTAATAAATTTGCCGACGCCCGGTCCGCAGAAAAAGGTGGGGAGTTTCGGCGGATCCGGGTCTTTCACGTATGGGCCTTTGCCAAATGCCTCGGTCAGCACATGATACATTCGCCTGTTCAGGAACATATTTCCCAACGTGTGCTGAACCACGACGATGCCGTCTTGCTTGAGAAGCCTGCGAACTTCTTGAAAGCACTCGACCGTGTAGAGAAAAGAGTCGAGCCGCACTGAAGACATGCCAGAGAAGAGACGGTGCGCATCTACAGACCCAAAGATGATGAGATCGTATTTGGAATCAGTCTTGTTGATGAACGAGCGCGCGTCGTCAACAAACACGTGGACCCGGGGATCGCTGTACGGTTGTTCGGGATGGGCCACTTGCCCCAGCCTGAGAATTCCGGGATCGATTTCCACAGCGTCGACGCGACGCACGCCGTGGCGTAGAGCCGCCGCCACGTCATTGCCAGTGCCGGCGCCGATGACCAGAATATTGTTGTAGGGGAAGTCGGGGATGCTAAACGGCAACTCGAAATGTGCCGCGAAGTCGGTCATGTTCGAGCCCGAGTACATTTGGACTGCGCGAGGAGACAGGTCGGTAGGCTGCTGATAAAAGTCGCCGCTCAACCGCACATGGAATCCGAGTGTGTGCCGGAGCGCAGGGAGCTCCTTGGCTCGGACCATTTCCGGTCTCGTCGCCACGTCTCCGTTCTCCTTCCACTCTAGCGGGTACACGGCTAGCGCGTGGTATGGCGTCCAGAAATACATTTCTCCCGCGAACCAAATGACGAACACTGTAACCACGCCAATGAGCGTATTCAGCGCAAGCCAAGCTCTGTCCCTGCGGACAAACCACAACAAACCGAGCATGGCGACGCCGAACCACCACCACGGGCCAAGTTCAAGAAACGATACGACCGTGAATGCCAACACGCCTGCAAGGCTGCCCAGAATATTGATCACATAACCCGTGAGTGGTGGGGATACGGCCTTGAGGCCTTTTCCAATTTGCTGCCCCATGGGTACGAACACGACGGCAACCAGAAAAAAGAGAAGGGCCAAACTTTCGGGAAGCGACAAGAACCACAGAACGTGCCGGTTATACTCAGCATAATATACGTCATCCTGAACCGGACCGGTCATACCGAATTCACTGAACATGATGCCGATTGACACAAAGCCCAACACGAACAAAGGTTGCCACGCAAGCCATCGCCGTGCTCGCCCCGACAACATCGCACCCAAGCCGAGACCCAAAAAGGCGGCGATGAGGATAAAGTTTGTAAAATAGGCCAATACACGCTCGTAGGTTGGCACCCAGCGTATCAACATCACCTCCATGAACAGCGCGAGAAAACTCGCAACAAATAGATCCACTTGCACGGAACTAGCGAGACCGCGCGGAACCGGCTGGCGTAGCGGCGTGGCGTACGATGATACTGACAGGTGTGACGTATCGGCTGTCACTGAGCCTAGCTCCTATCAGAACGGCGGCTGCTCCGCAACGCACTTTCTTGCGTCCCACGCGCAGGTGGTAGGTCGGGATGGCGCGTTCGATTTCGACGCTATCGCCTAATCCGTCAGCGATAAACGCGGCCATCGTGGTTGATTTTCTCACGAGGACGGAGGACCGCCGCCGGCTCTTGCCGAAATTCGTCGATATCATGATCGACGAAAACGATCTCGCCAAAGCCGTGCGCCTCTACGGCTACCAGGCCATGACCGGGTTCGAGTCCGACTACAATCGCTACCGCTTCCAGTTCTAGCGTATCACTTCCCGTTGCAATCGCGGTCCACGGCGTCCTTCAACTGATCGAAGAAGTCGGGGATGGCGGAGGTGACCCGGTTCCAATTCGAGATGAGCGGAATGCCGAACGGGTCGAGCAGATACTCGTCGGCGGCGATGCGGATGGCGGAGGTGAACGCGCGCACGGCAAGCAACTCCTGATGACGGTCGAACGGCAGGCCGTTGATCGCCGCGTCGTCCTCGTATTGCTTGACGGCATCCTGCGCCACGCGCAGGTAGCGGATCGTCAGCGTCTTGAACAGCGCATCCGACAAGACGAGGCCCTCGGTCGCCAGATTGCGGAAGATCGATTTCGCGATGTCCGTGCTCATCTTCATGAGGCCCTTGCGCTCATCGTCGCTCGACAGGCTCTGATGCTTGTGCTCGTAGGTGTCGCACAACTCGACCTGACAGATTCGTTTGGCGGTGCAGTTGCGGAACACCTCGCACAATACGCCCATCTCCAGACCCCAATCCCCAGGAATCCGATTGATGCGCCCCAGATCGGCCAGCATCGAGAACTCGCCCGATAGCGGGTAGCGGAAACTGTCGAGGAAGACCAACAACGGCACCTCGCGCCCGACGATCTTCTGCAGAGCGCGGATCAGGGGCGTGACCAGCAATCGCGTCACCCGCCCGTAAAATCGGTCCGACACGCGGGCGTAAAAGCCCTTACAGAACTCGTAATCCATGTTGGGACTCGCCAGTGGAAACACCAGCCGCGCCAGCAACTCGCGGTCGTACGTGAGAATATCACAGTCATGCAGCGCGATGATCTTGCACCGCTCGTCCGCCAGCACAAAGCCCGAAGACAACCAGATGTTACTGCCCTTGCCGGGGCCGCCCATGGACAGGTCGTTCTTGACCATCAACTTTGTCAACTTGCGGAGACGCGGACCGTCGCGCCACAGGATCCTCACTTCCTGCGGCAGGGTGGAGAAAAACTTGCGCGCGGCGTTGAACTCGCTCCGATCCGCGCGATCCAGCCCCACGACCACCTGGCGCACGTAGCGCACCTGCCGCAGATGTTGCAGGATATTCTTGAGCGCCGGACCTTCCAACTCGCTGTAGAGGCAGGGCAGCACCAGCGCAATCGGCCGGCGCTCGGTGTACTCGGCCAGTGTCGCCTCGATGGCTTCGAGGTCGTACTGGCCGAGCCGATGAAACGTGGTGATTACGCCGCTTTGATGAAAATCGCTCATAGCCGCACAAAGTTCTTCGCACCAGCCCCGTACAACTGTAAACTTACGCGCGGATGATGGTTCGAGGCAAATTATTTCCTGGGCGACCGCCGCGTTCAACAT
>JBGPVO010000097.1:0-6087 GCA_041491705.1 Verrucomicrobiia bacterium | reverse complement strand
CGTCAACACCCCCAACCTGCCAAATGGCACGCATATCCTCTCGGCGCGGGCGACGGATCCCTCGGGCAATGTCTCCACCGTCGACTCGGTCGTAGTGCGATTCCTCAACGTGCCCGGCGATTACGTGCAACGCATCAGCGCCGGTAATTCGGCCGATGCAACCAATTGTGACACGGCCGTCTGGGTCAGGGATCAGGCGTACAGCTTCAGCTCGTTCGGTTATTCCGGCGGTTCGCCGGAGTTCGTGGGTAACAGCATCTCGGGCGTGTGCGCCTCCGCGCAATCACTCTACCAGCACGACCGTGTTAGCAGTCCGTCGGACAGCTTCCGCTACCTCTTCGACTGTCCCGCGGGAATCTACGAAACAACGCTGCTGGAAGCGGAGAAAGTGGCTTCCAGCCCCGGCCAGCGCGTGTTCAATGTATTCATCGAAGGCCAGCAGGTATTGACCAACTTCGATATCTTCGCCGTGACGGGGGGGCCGAACATTCCGGTGACCTTGACGTTCACGAGCGCCGTCGCCGACTCCCAGATGGACATCGAATTCGTCCCTGTCGTGGGCGGTCCGATGGTTTCGGGCGTGCAGATCCGCAAGGTCGCGGATGTCGATACGGATGGCGACGGCATTCCGGATTGGTGGATGCTCGCGTACTTCAACCACCCGACCGGCCAGGATGCCGACCAGACGCTTGCCAACGAAGATGCTGACGGCGACGGCTTCAGCAATCTGCAGGAATTCCTCGCGGGTACCGACCCGACCGACAAGAATTCCGCCCTTCGCATCACCTCCATCCACATTGTCAGCAATGACGTCGTCGTCACGTGGACGACGCAACCCAACAAGACCAACCAACTCGAGAGCAGCGCCAACCCCGGCACCAACGCGATCTGGCTGAGCGTTGGTCCCCTCACCATCGGCACAGGCTCTCTGGCCACGCAAACCGACTCCGGCGCCGCGACCAATCCCCCCACCTTCTATCGAGTGCGACTCCTGCCATGAGAATCCCGTTGATCATCCTCGCGTTGGCGATCGCCACCGCCGCCCATGCCGCGTTCCCGTCGCCCGACGACTGGCGCGACGAGAATATTTACTTCATCTTCAACGACCGCTTCTTCGACGGCGATCCGTCGAACAACAATCTGGAAAGCGCCAACGGAGCGCCGTATGCGCCCAGCAACAGTCGAGGCATCAATGGTGGCGACATCAAGGGCATCGAGAAAAAGATGGACTACATCAGGTCGCTGGGTGCCACCGCCATCTGGATCACACCCATTCCGCTAAACGTCGGTGGATCGGCCTATCACGGGTATGGAGCGCAGGATTTCAACAAACTGGCGCCCCATTGGGGCACGATGACCGACCTCTCGAACATGGTCAACGCCGCGCATTCCCGTGGCATCAAAGTCTGCCTCGACATTGTCTGCAATCACAGCGGCGATATGATTTCCAGCTCCGACTCTGGCTACCCAACCTACAAGGCACCGCCCGCGGGCTACGTCATGCACTACAATAATGCCAGCGTTCAGCACGCACCGCCGTTCAACATCACCAACGCCTCACCGCCGGCCTTCACGTCCATCTTCCACACCAACGGAGAGATCCAGACCTTCACTGATCCCCAACAAATCCTCGGAGAATTGTCCGGCTTGGATGATTTCGCCACGGAAACCACGTACGTCCGCACCAACATGATGAACATCTACACCAATTGGGTCGGTCGCGCCGACTTCGACGGTTTCCGCATCGACACGGTCAAACATGTCGATCACGGCTTCTGGGAATACTGGTGCCCGCAACTCCACCAGTTCGCCACCACGATCGGCAAGTCGAACTTCTTCATGTTTGGCGAGGCGCTGGATGGCACCGAGACGCTGGTCGGCTCGTTCACAGGCACGGAAACGGGCGGCAACTTTCAACTCGATTCGATGCTCGATTATCCGCTCTATTTCACCATCAATTCCGTTTTCGCCACCGCTTCGGGCAACACGAAGCAGATCGAGGACCATTACAATGCGATTGCGGCCAATTACGACTCCAACGCCTGGTACCGGCTCGTCACATTCCTCGACAACCACGACCAGACGCGCTTCCTGAGTTCGGGCAACGCCAACAACAACACCAACCGCCTCGCCGTTGCGCTGGAGTTTCTCTACACCTCCCGTGGGATTCCATGCCTCTACTATGGCACTGAGCAGGCGTTCAATGGCGGGAGTGATCCAGACAACCGCGAAGACATGTTCGCCGGGCAATTCGAGCAGGGGCCCTCGCTAGGGGACAACTTCAACGAGGCTCACCCGCTGTTTCGACTGGTCGCAACGCTCAACAACTTCCGCCGCAACTACGTCGCGTTGCGTCGCGGCACCCACGTTAACAAATGGAATACGCCGGGCGGTCCGGGTCTGTTCGCGTACACCCGCCTCTTCGAGACGCAGGAAGTGTTCGTGGTCTTCAACACCGCCGCCTCGACCCAGACGACCTCGAACCGGTTCACAACCTACCCGGACGGCACGCTGCTCGTCAATCTGCTCAATACGAACGAAACCATTACCGTGGTCGGAACGAACATCCCCCCGATGAACGTTCCGAGCACGACTGCCAAGATCTTCGTGGCCCTGTCGCAGTTTCAGCCGCTGGACCCTGTCGTGGCCAGCATCACTCCGGCACACGCCACCACAAACGCGTCGCCGATCGCTGCGGTCGTGGTGATGTTCAGTAAACCAATGGACACGAACTCGGTTCAAGCCGCCTTCTCGATCCAGCCGACCCGCGCGGGCTCGTTCACGTGGTCGGCGCTCCACAACACCATGACGTTCACGCCCGGCAGCAGTCTGCCCGGCGCGACGAACACTGTCCACATCGCCACCAACGCGATGGATGCCGTGGACGACAAGGAATTCTTCGCTCCATTCGACGCGTACTTCGTCACGGGCGGCTCACAACTTGCGGACACGAATCCGCCGACGGTTTTCATCACGTCGCCCACGCCCGGTGCCACCATTTCCGGCACTCTCAACATCTCGGGGACTGCAAGCGACAACGTGGCCGTCGCGAAAGTGGAAGTTCAACTCGACAACGGCAGTTGGACCACCGCCAGTGGTACCACCGCGTGGAGTTTCAGTCTCAACACCACCGGTTTTCTCAATGGCCAGCACGTCATTTCCGCTCGCTCGACGGATTCCGCCAGCAATGTCTCGCCAGTCAACTCAGTTATTGTGCGCTTCTTCAACGTCCCCGGCAGCTATCTGCAGCGCATCAGCCCCGGCAACCCCAGCAACGTCACCGATTGCGCCGCCAGCGTGTGGCCGAAGGACCAGGCGTACACGCTCGGCTCGTTCGGATATTCAGCCGGTACGAACGGGTATCTGAACAATGTGATCTCCAATGTTTGCACCAGTGTCTACCCGCTCTACCAGCGCGAACGCTACAGCACCACGACCGGCTCGTTCCGCTATCTTTTCGATTGCCCGGCCGGCGTCTACGAAACCACGCTGCTCGAAGCCGAGACGTGGACCAACGTGCCCAATGGCCGCGTCTTCAATGTGTTCATCGAAGGCCAGCAGGTGCTGACCAACTTCGACCTCTTCGCCACCGCCGGTGGCAAGAACATTCCGGTCACACTCGTGTTCACTAACGCTGTCAGCGATGCCCAGTTGGAGATCCTGTTTTCGTCTATCATCGACAACGCCCGCGCCTCGGGAATTCAGGTCCGCAAGATCGCCGATCTCGACACTGACGGCGACGGCATCCCCGATTGGTGGATGCTCGCCTACTTCAACCATCCGACTGGTCAGGATGCCGACAATTCGTTGGCCAGCGAAGACGCCGATGGCGACGGCATGTCCAATCTCCAAGAGTTCCTGGCGGGCACCGATCCAACTGATCCGAACTCCGTCTTCCGCATCACCAACATCAGCATCATTGGGAACGATGTTAACGTTACGTGGGCCACGCAGCCAAACAAGACCAATCAACTGGAGAGCAGTGGTTCGGTGGATAGCAATGCCACGTGGCTGAGCGTCGGCGCGCTCAGCATCGGCACCGGTTCACCGATCACGCAGACTGATTTCGGCGCCGCCACCAACCCACCACCCGTCTTCTACCGCGTGCGCTTGGTGCCGTAAAAGTAACATCTAATTAAGATTTCACATGCTATCTGAATAACTCGTGATGCCAGATGTGTATTCCGAGACAAGCTGACACGATTCCGAATATCGCCATGATGGGTATTGGCGCACCCAACTTGAGAAGGTCTCCCGCATCACCCACGCGATCTATCCAGCCCAGTCCGATATAAAGACCGTTTGCAATCAGGCAGAAACCGGCAAAATACCCAAGCCATCCTCTTCCTGGAAACCGACGGTTTCTGAGATAGCCGTATAGTGCCAAGGGAACGTATGCGCCAAAGACAGGCCCTAGCCAAGTATCGAGCAACGGTGATTTCGAGCCTACGCGAATCGTTTCTGAAAAAGTCCACGGCCAAAGGACGACGTTCTCAATCTTCGCGCCCGCAATCAGCGCACCGATAACATGTCCCAGCTCATGAAACGCCATCATCGGCCACCAACTGATCACTGCGTACCAGATAAAGCGCAGGTATTTCATTGATTGCGCGCAAGTTAAGCCCCGCCCGGAGAAGTGCGCAAGTTGAAACAGTCAGAGGATTCTTCCGTTCTATGCCGCGCTTGACCGCCGTCAGCGGTTACCCCCCGCGGCGGTCCAGGAAACTGCTCGCACAACGGCGGGCCTTGTAATATAAGGAACCGGCGGCGATTATGCACGAGACGACTCACGACAGGTTCTTCGATGTCACGGCGGATGCTCCGACGGGCCATCCGATCAATCCGCCATTTCCCGAAACGCCCGAGCAACTGGATCTGAACCTCAGTTTCGTGACCGATCTGGCGTTGAAGACGCTGTCAACCGATGCGGATGGCACAACGGCCAGCGTGAGCGAACGGATGAAGCTCGGGCTGGTGATCACGGAGATCGTGCTGCAACGGCTCTATCGCGAGAGCCTGATCGAGAAGAAAGGCAGCATCGCGCTCCACAATAATCGCTACGCGATGTTGGAGCGTGGTTGGGCCCGCGTGTCCCAATTGATGAGCGTCTGTAGTTATGTCGGTCCGGCCCCCGTCACGTTGGAGCTGTACAGCAAGATGGTCGTTGACCAAGTGCGCCGCCGGGCGCCTGTCACCAGGGAGGCGCTGGAAAAGACCCTGTCGCACCTGGTGCTTCCGGAGGCGGTCAAGCGGATGCTTGGCGTCGTGGTCAGCTCGGGACGCAGCCTGTTCCTGAGCGGGCCGCCCGGCAACGGAAAGACGGCGATGGCCCGCGCGCTGGTCAACGCGGTCGCGGAGCCGCTCTGGATCCCGTACGCGATCGAAGTGGACGGACAGGTCATCCGGGTGTTCGACAGGCATGTGCAACAGGCCGTCGACCATGGGGAATCCGATTTCGATCGCCGCTGGGTGAAGATTCACCCGCCACTGGTGGTCGTCGGCGGGGAACTGACCATCGAAAGCCTGGACCTGACCGCGACGGAAAGCCCGCGCTATTACGAGGCGCCGTTCCAGCTCAAGGCCAATGGCGGCGTACTGCTGGTGGATGATTTCGGCCGGCAACGCTGCTCCGCGCGACAGTTGTTGAACCGCTGGATCATCCCCTTGGAGAACCGCGTCGATTCGCTGACCCTAAGCACCGGGAAGAAAATCGATATCCCTTTCGAGCAGATTATCGTGTTCGCGACGAACCTGGCGGATGCCGATCTGGTGGACGAGGCGTTTATGCGTCGCATGGGTTATCGGCTGGCGGTTTCGCGTCCAACGCCGCAAACGTACGCCGACATCTTCCGCCGCACCGCCGCCGACTTCGGCTTGACCGTGGACGACGCGTCGATTGCCGCGTTGTTGGAGCGGTACAAAACCGAGGGTCGCCCGCCAAACAACTGTGACCCGCGGGATTTGATCCTCCGGGTGCTGGATTTGTGCCGCTTTGAGCGGCAAGAACCTACACTGACGAATCAAAGCCTCGCCCTCGCGTGGGAAGGTTATTTTGGCGCGACGGCGAGCGAGTAGTCTGGTGGGTTT
>JBGPVO010000096.1:0-6205 GCA_041491705.1 Verrucomicrobiia bacterium | reverse complement strand
GACTACGGCCTGATCAACACGATTATCGCGAACTGGTTTCCGCGCGGGTTGAACGCCTGGATTCAAAGCCTCGGCGTGGAATGGCCGCCGCAGTGGCTGGCCTCGGTCACGTGGGCCAAGCCCGCGCTGATGTTCATGAGTTTTTGGACGGTCGTCGGCGGCTACAACATGATCCTCTACCTGGCGGCGTTGCAGGGTGTGTCGCCCGAATTATACGAGGCGGCGGACATCGATGGCGCGAACCGATGGCAGAAATTCTGGGCCATTACCTGGCCGATGGTCAGCCCGACGACATTTTTCATTTTCACGATGAGCCTGATTGGCGGTTTGCAGGGCGGGTTCGAGCAGGCGTTTGTCATGACGCGCGGTGGGCCCGCCGGTGCCACGACGACGATCAGCTATTACATCTACAACCACGCATTTGCCTGGAACCACATGGGATACGCGGCAGCGATGGCGTGGGTGCTGTTCGCCGCGGTATTGGTGGTGACGTTGCTGAACTGGCGGTTTGGAGGACGAATCGTCCATTACTGAGATGCGCGGCGCTTTGCGAAAAACGATCACATATTTGGCCCTCGGCTTTATCGGGCTGTTCATGCTCCTCCCGTTTTTCTGGATGCTGTCCACGTCCGTGAAACCCGCCGGCGATGTGTTTACATCGTTCGGCAGTCCGATCAAGGCGTTGATGCCGCGCGAGGTGCAGTGGCGGAACTATGGGCAGGTGTACGATGCGACGAGCGGCATGGGCGGCGGGTTCGCGCGCTGGTACCTGAACAGCGTGCTGGTGGCGGTCGTGGTCACGCTGGGGCAGGTGACGACCAGCGCATGCGCGGCGTACGCATTTGCGCGGTTGAAGTTCCCCGGACGCGACAAGCTGTTTTTCGGTTATCTCGCCACGATGATGATCCCGGGCGCGGTGACGATGATCCCCAACTTCATCCTGATGCGCAAGATCACCGAGTGGCTGACGACCGTCGCGCCGGTGGTGAACTGGGACGCGCCGCGCGTGGTGTCGCTGGTTGGACGCACTTATGAGGCAGGCCGGTTCGTCGGACTCGATTCGTATTTCGCGCTGATCGTGCCGGCGATGTTCTCGGCGTACGGGACGTTCATGCTGCGGCAATTCTTCATGAGCATCCCGCGCGACCTGGAGGAGGCGGCGACGATCGACGGCTGCGGCCTGTTCCGCATCTTCACGACGATCATCGTACCGCTGAGCAAGCCCGCGCTCGCGACGCTGACGATTTTCACGTTTATGGGCAACTGGCAGAGTTTCTACTGGCCGCTGATCATGCTGACGCAGGATTCGATGAAGACGCTGCCACTCGGGCTGCTATCGTTCATGGGGTTGTACAGCACGCAGTGGACGCTGCTGATGGCGGGCTCGATGATGATGATCCTGCCGATGATTATTGTCTTTATTCTCGGCCAAAAATGGTTTATAAGCGGCATCCAGTTGGGCGCGCTGAAGGGTTGATCGACGAGGGCAGCGAGCATGTATCACGGCCAGACATACGCCATACGGGAACTCCTCACGGAAACCCAGCGCCGTGTGCCATCGGGGGTCCGCTTCGTGCAGGAGGCGTTCACCACCGAGCATCGGCGGCCCGTTCTCGTCAAACTCTCCGAACTGACACCCGAGACATTCTATCTGTTCGACGAGATCACTACCCAGGCGTTCCGCGACGCGGTGGTGGAAGTCGGCGCTCGCGACGGCGGTGGGCGATTGACCATCAGTTATTCGTTCGCCGGTGAAATCCAGGGACAACTGCATCGCCTGCAACACGTGGCCAGGAAGTTGGAGCGCATCCGTGTGCTGACGGTCGGATCGGCCAAGGCGCTGGCCGGGCGCGATACGGGGATGGATTTTCATGATATCGCGGCAAATCCGCTCGCCCGCTACAGCCTCGTCATCAAAGAGGGCGTCCGACCGTTGCTGTTTGTGTGTCGCGAAAATGGCTGGCCGATCATTACCAGGACACATCGCGCGCTGGGGTTCTTCTCCGTGAGCCGCGAGGTGGTTGAGGAAGTCGCCGATGACGTTGAATTGTTGCTGCGGGGCGCAACGACGACGCTGGTCACGTTCGATGAACTGGAGACACTGCATCGGACGACGCAGCGTGTCTCGCGAGAACTGGAAAGTTACTCGCGGCGGGTGGAATGGGCGGTGCGCCAGGCCCGGCGTCGGCCGGATCTGCTTACGCCCGCGCGGTTCGACCGCATTGTCGGCCAGGCCATCGCCAAGATGGAGCAACTCAAGGAGATCCCGCGGCGGGCTCTGCAGTCCATTGACCGAAACGCCCGTTGATCTGCCGCTGGTTGCAATTCCCTGCCGATTGAATAAGTTGTAGATGGGTACGTCAAAGGTCAGTGAACGGAGGGAAGTATGAAAAGGATGCTTAAAGCAGTGGGTGGCGTCGCGCTCGTAATGGGCTTGGTCTGCCTGGTGGCGACATCCGTCCAAGCGCGCACGTCCTATTCATTCAACTTCGGTTTCGGAGGCTATTATCCGTACTACGGACCGGCTTACTATTCTTCTGGATACTGCTACCCATACGCCTACGCGCGGCCCGTGTACTACTATCCGCGCCGGGCGTATCGGTATTATTACGCGCCGCCGGTGTACTACTACAGTGGCGGGCATTATTACTGCCGCTAAAGCCAGCGGCTAGAGCACTTCGGTAGGGCTGGCCAGCGGCACGCGATACTGTGCCGCGAGGTCGGGGTAGCAAACCCGTCCGCGCACGATGTTCAATCCAGCCGCCAGCGCCGGGTTCTTCCGCGCGGCGCGGCCATATCCTTTCCGGGCGATTTCCATCACGTAAGGAAACGTCGCGTTTGTCAACGCGGTCGTTGACGTGCGGGCGACGGCACCAGGCATGTTCGTGACGCAGTAATGCACGACGCCATCGACCAGATAGGTTGGCCGCGCGTGCGTGGTAGGCCGCGAGGTTTCGATGCAGCCGCCCTGGTCGATGGCCACGTCCACAATCACCGCGCCGCGCTTCATCTGCTTCACAAGCTTGCGGGAGACGAGCATCGGCGCGCGCGCGCCGGGCCGCAACACCGCGCCAATGAGCAGGTCCGCATCGCGAACCTGCTCGCGGATGTTGTGAGCGTTACTCATCAAGGTCTTCACGTTCTTCGGCATCACATCATCGAGGTAGCGCAGGCGGTTCAGGTCGATATCGAGAATCGTCACGTCGGCGCCCAGACCGGCCGCCATCTTGGCTGCGTTGGCGCCCACGACGCCGCCGCCGAGGATCGCGACCTTGGCCGGGGCCACGCCGGGCACGCCGGCGAGCAACAGGCCGCGCCCCTTCGTCGGTTCCTCGAGATACTTCGCGCCTTCGTGGACCGCCATGCGCCCGGCGATCTCGCTCATCGGCGTGAGCAGCGGCAATGAGCCGTCGCGCAACTGGATGGTTTCATAGGCGATGGCTACGATCCCGCTGCGGATCACGGCGTGGAACAGCGGCTTGTCGGCGGCGAAGTGAAAATACGTGAAGACGATCTGGCCCGCTCGCAAGCGGTGAATTTCAGGTGGCTGCGGTTCCTTGACCTTCACGATCAGGTCGGCGCGGTGGAAGATTTCACGGGGCGAATTGACGATGCGCGCGCCCGCGGCCCGATAATCCGCATCGAACGCGCCACTGCCTTCGCCGGCCCGATGTTCGACGAGCATCGAGTGCCCCGCCTCGGTGAGCGCTTCGCAGTGAACGGGCAGCAGGCCAACGCGATACTCGTTGTTCTTGATCTCTCTGGGAACGCCGATGATCATAACGTCAGCGTCGCTGTCGGTTTGTCCTGACTGGCGACCGCGACCGCGATGTGACGCGCGCCGATTTTGCGGAGTTTCTCGTCAACCGCCTGCTGCGCCAGGTTGGGTCGATTGCAGTCGCGGCTGAGATGCGCCAGAAACACGTGCCGTAGTTTGTCGCAAGCGACTTCACTGGTCAGCGTGGCCGCGGCATCGTTGCTGAGGTGGCCGTGACGGCTCATGATCCGTTGCTTTAAGGCCCACGGTCGGTCGGCATCTTCCTGCAGCAGCTTCAGGTCATGATTGGCTTCGACCACCAGCACGTCCAGCGCGCGAACGCGTTCCGTGACGAGTTTCGTGACGTGACCGAGGTCGGTCAGCACGCCCACAGCGACGCCCGAACCGGGGTGGCGGATGACGAACCCGACGGGATCGTAGGCGTCGTGCGGGACGCTGAACGACTCGACCAACAAGTCCCCAACCTCGAACGAGCCGCCGGTGGAGAACAACCGCCAGGAAATGCGCACACGATCCTGCCAGTCGGGGTCGGTCGCAACGGCTTCGGCGGTGAGACGGTTGGCGTACACGGGGAGCGCACGGGTCTTGCACAGGACGCCGAGACCGCGGGTGTGGTCGGAATGTTCGTGGGTGAGGATGACGCCGCTGATTTGATCGAGATGGCGGTTGATGAGCGCGAGCCGTTGGGCGATCTGGCGACCGCTGAGACCGGCATCGACGAGAAGCCTCGTCGTGTCGGATTCGATCAAGGTGCAATTGCCGGCGCTGCCGCTGCCCAAAATCGTGA
This sequence comes from Verrucomicrobiia bacterium, assembly GCA_041491705.1. Classification (GTDB taxonomy): domain Bacteria; phylum Verrucomicrobiota; class Verrucomicrobiia; order Palsa-1439; family Palsa-1439; genus Palsa-1439. The sequence continues at coordinate 1,640 of JBGPVO010000096.1, read as the reverse complement.
TGTGCATCCCCACGACGGCGATTCTACACCGAGCGCGGTCTGACTCAAGCTTTCTGCAAACGGAACGGGGAAATCTTTGGCCTTTACTTGTTACAGGTCGCGAATATAGTGAAGCGGGTTTCGCAAGACACGACCAAGGAACAAAGATGGCAGGTCCCGGATTACATCAGGTTCAGAGGCTTTCGCTGCAGCAGATACTGGCGCCGCAGTTGCAGCAGAGCCTTCATTTGCTGCAGGTGCCGACGCTCGAATTGCGCACGCTGGTGCAGGAAGAACTGCAGCAAAACCCGCTGCTCGAAGAGATTCCCAAGGACGAGCCGCCCGTCGAGGCCGAGGCCGCCGAACGCGAACTTGACAAGGAGAAGCCGACCAGCGACGAAGAGCGAGCGGAGTTCAAGGAGGAGTTTGAGGTCCTGTCGAAGCTGGACGATGAGTGGCGCGAGTATTTTTCCCAAACGAGTTCCTTCCGCTCGCGGTCACCTGAGCAGGAAGAGCAACGGCAGCACTTTTTCGACTCGATCGTCCAGCAGGAATCGTTGCAGCAGCACCTGCTGCAGCAACTCGGTTTCATCAATGTCCCCGACGACCGGCGCAAGGTCACGGAATTGATCATCGGCAGCATCAATGATGACGGGTATTTGCTGACGCCGATCGAAGAATTGGCCGTCAGTTCCGGGATCCCGCTGGAGCAATTGGCCGAAGCGCTGGAACTTGTGCAGACGTTTCATCCGGTCGGAGTCGGCGCGCGGAACCTGAAGGAATGCCTGCTGATCCAGTTGGATCGGCTCGGGAAATCGGAATCGATTGAGGCGGTGTTGGTCAACCAACACCTCGACGACCTCGGGCGGAAGCGATTCCCCGAGATTGCCCGCGCGATGAACCTCAGCGTCGAGCAGGTGCAGAAGTTGGCGAATTTCGTTTCCACGCTCGAGCCGAAGCCGGGGCGGATGTTCAACACCGAGCAGCAGCAGTACGTCGCGGCGGACGTGGTGGTGCAAAAGGTCGGCGATGATTACGTGGTGATGCTGAATGACGAGCAGATCCCGCATTTGCGCATCAGCAACACGTACAAGGAATTGATGGCGAGCGAGGAGAAGTCCAACGACGCGCGGGACTATATCCGCGACAAAATCCGCGCGGGCAAGTTCCTCATCAAGAGCATTCACCAGCGCCAGCAGACGATTTACAACATCGCCAAGGTGATCGTGGAGCGCCAGCGCGAGTTTCTCGACCAAGGCATCTCATGCCTCAAACCGCTAACCATGGCGCAGGTCGCGGAAGTGGTGGGCGTGCATGAGACGACGGTTAGCCGCGCGGTCGCCAACAAGTACATGCAAACGCCGCAAGGGCTGTTCGAGATGAAGTATTTCTTCACGCCCGGTTTCGAGACTGCTTCGGGCGGGTCAATGAGCAACACCAGCGTGAAAGAGCAAATATCGAAGCTCATCGAGCGCGAGGATGCCAGCAAGCCACTCTCAGACCAGGAAATCGTCGCCGTCCTCAAGGAGCAGGGCATCCCCATCGCCCGCCGTACCGTTGCGAAGTATCGCAACGAACTCAATATCCTCCCGAGCAATTTGCGGAAGACGTATTGAGTCGCGTTCTGGTTGGGAACCAACCCAATGCTGAAGGCGCATCCG